>NZ_JBHXQZ010000057.1:14290-52251 GCF_042717095.1 Streptomyces sp. NPDC058632
GCGTACGGCCGACCCGGCCGTACGCGCCCCGCGGGCTTCCCGCTTCCCAGCCGGTCACGTCACCGTGCAGGCCCGCCCGCCGAGTGCGAAGGCCGCCGGCTCCGAGTTCGTCGCCGAACGGCTCGCCGTGAAGCCGAACCCGACCGACGAGCCCGCCGCGACGGTGCCGTTCCAGTCGGTGTTGCGTACCGTCACCGCCGGACCGGACTGTGCGTGGGCCCCGTTCCAGAGCTGGGACACCCGCTGTCCGTCCGCGAACGACCAGGTCAGTGACCAGCCGTTCCAGGCGTGCGACCCGGTGTTGGTCACCTGGACCTGGGCCTGGAAACCGTCGGACCACTGGTTGGTGATCTCGTAGGTCACCGCGCAGGCCCCCGTCGGCTCCGGATCGGGGTCGGTACCTCCGCCACCGTCGTCCCCGCCTCCGGTGTCCGAGGTGTCGCCGTAGACGATCCCGCGGCCGTTGGTCGCCACGTACACCCTGCCGTACACCCGCGGGTCACCGGTGATCGCGGCACCCGTCCAACCCCACTGGTGCGCATCGTCGTTGATGCGCGTCCAGCTCTGCCCCTGGTCCGTCGAGCGGAAGATGCCGCGCACGCCGTCGATTTTGGCACTGGTGAAGACGGTCTGGTACGAGGCGTCGGGGGCCGCCTTGCCGAAGCCGACGGTATCGGCCTCGTCGACGCCCCGCAGTGCGGTGAAGCTCTGCCCGCCGTCGGTGGAGTGCCACAGACCGTAGGTCCCGCCGCTCTCCCCGCCGGCCAGCCAGATGTCGCCCTCGGCGCCCGGCAGCGCCTTGTACCGCACGCTGTCGCCGCTCGGCAGGCCGGTCGCGGGGGAGGCGGTGAAAGTGGCGCCGCCGTCCGTACTGACGTAGAACGTCCCGGACTTGAAGCCGTAGAACGTCTTCGGATCCACCCGGTCGGACTCGACGACCGCCCCCGCGGGAATGCCGCTCGACGCCGACCACGAGGTGCCGAAACCGGTGGTGTGGTGCACCCCGGCACCCTGCGGGCTCCACACGAAGCCGTTGCCGTCGGCGCCCGCCGCGACCGTGCCGCCGCCGCTGACGCCCGAAGGGTCGGTGCCCGCGAACCAGTTGGCGCCGTTGTCCGTCGAGAACGCGATGTGCGGACCGGAGTCCAGGTCGCCCGCCCGCACCACCGTACGGGGGTTGGACTCGGCGAAGTCCAGACTGGTGGTACCGGTGAAGTTCGGCTGGGTGAACATCATCGACGGAACCTTCGTCAGGTCCGTGTGCCGGAAGCCGCCGATGTCGAGGAGCCCGCTGATCAGCGGCGCGCCCGACGGGGGAGAGATGAGGTCGTTGACCGCCGTCTCCTCCAGGCCCCGCACCATGGGCTCGATGGTGAACGTGGTGTCGCTGTCCCAGTTCGTGAGGTCCTCGGTGCCGTAGACCGTCGCGCCCGTTCCGTACATCATGCGGTCCGGGTCGAACGGGTCGATCTCCAACGCCTCGGTCATCCACCCCAGTTTGGGCGTCTGTTCGGGCGGGGACGGGTTGGCGCCCCAGGTCAGCCACGGCACGGACGAGACGTCCATGGTGTAGCGGTCGACCCGGTTCGGGTACGGGGAGTAGTCCCACGCCTGTGTCCACGTCGCACCGCTGTCCGTGGAGCGGAAGATCTGGGTGTCCGGCCACCAGGAGCTGTACGCCGTCGCCATGAGGGTGCCCGGGTTCTGCCGGTCCACCGTCAGCCCGCTGAAGCCGTAGTACGTGTCGGCCTCGGCGACCGGGCTGACGTCGGTCCAGGTTCCGGTCGCGGTCGCGTACCGCCACAGCCGGCCCTTGCCGCCGTCGTACGGACCGCCCTTGTCGCTGTATGCGATGTACAGGTGACCGTTCCCGGTGTCCAGGACGCCCTTGTGCGCCAGGTGCCCGGTCGGCTGCCCGGCCACCCGTTCCCAGGTGGCGCCCGCGTCCGTCGACCGGTACACGGCGTTCTCCGTGTCGGCGACACCCACGTAGATCGTCCGGGTCGCGCTGCCGGGCGTGCCCGTCGACTCGTCGAAGGTGACCCAGACGATGCCCTGGTTGTCACTGGCGTACCCGGAGGTGTCACCCGGGTCCTGCGCGTAGTTGCCCGGGTTGGGGAAGGCCGTCACCTCCGACCAGCTCGCGCCCGAGTCCGTCGAGCGCCACAGGCCCTTCCCGCTGGGCGCCCCCAGGTACAGCACGCTGTTGCGGTGGGGGTCGACGGCCAGGCGTTCGCCCATGCCCCGCCCCGGCATGTTGCCGCCCAGCTTGAACGGCAGGTCGGCCTTCCGCCAGGTGGCGCCCCGGTCCGCGGAACGCAGTACCGCGCCGTTGTCCGGGTCCCAGTCGTTGGTGTACGTGCCCGCCGCCGCGTACACCCGGTCCGGGTCGACCGGGTCGGAGGCGAGGCTCACCACGCCGGTGTGCCCCCAGTCGTCCCAGCCGACCGAGTCCAGCAGCGGCGTCCAGGTCTTCGTCTCCTCCTGCCACCGGTAGGCGCCGCCGATGTCCGTGCGGGCGTACGCCAGGTTCTTCTCGCTGCGGTTGAAGACGATGCCGGGGACGAAGCCGCCGCCGTCGATCCGGGCGTTCTTCCAGGTGTACGTGTCCGCGGCGAGCGCGGACCCGGCCGGGGCGTCGGCCGCGGCGGCGGACCGGTCGGGGGGAGGGGCGGCGAGGGCGGGCGGGCCGCCCGTGAGCAGGCCGGCCGCCAGGGCGAGCACGGCCGTGAGGACGCGGGTTCTTCGCACGGTGAAGTCCTTCCTCGGGGTGGGGGGAAACGAGAGGGGAGGGGAACGAGGACGTGCGAGGGCCGGGCGGGTCCCCTGTGCGCGAGGGGGCCCGCCCGGCCGCCGTGGCCCCGGCGTCAGGTGCCGGGACCGGCACGCGGAGCGCCGGCGGGGGCTATTCGAGGAGCTCCGCGTACGAGCCCATGGCCAGGGCGATGTCGGCCTGGGCCCAGAACCGGTGGTACGTGAAGGTGGGCGCGGCGCCGCCCGCCAGATAGGACTCGATCTTCGACCAGGCCGGGTCGTCCTCGTAGAAGGAACGGATCGAGTCGAACGTCGACGACGCGTCGATCCGGTCGCCGTTCGGCATGGTGCCGGTCCAGCCGCTCGGGACCTGAAGGGGGTCGTCGAAGCGGTTGTAGTCGGCGCGGGTCTCCGGGACGGCGATGCCGAGGTCGTCCTGGTGGTTGTCCCACATGCCGTCGAGGAGCGCCTTCGCGGTCCGTGCGGCCTCGGTGTCGCCCGAGCGGTCCGCGTAGTACGTCAGCGTCTTGGCGTAGGCCGCGGCCACACCGACGTCGTTGGTGTAGTCGGCGACGGTGACGTGCAGCGAGCCGTTGGCGCCGGGCGAGGACGGGTTCCAGGTGTCGGGCCTGCCCGACCACTGGAGCGTCGACGGGAGACGGAAGGTGCCGTCCGGGTTGACGGTCGTCTCGGACAGTGCCCAGTCCACCCACTTGTCGAGGACGACCTTCGCGTCCGCGTCACCCGTCTGCTGGTAGTACTCGGCGACCCGTTCCATGGACCACGCCTGGAAGCCGAACCACTGGTTGGACGGCGGGTCGTGGTACACCGGCTTCTCGTCGTAGTACATGCCGTAGAACGTCGGCGTCCCGGCCGGCGGCGTCGCGTAGCGGCCCGCCCAGCTGTTGGTGGCGCCGCCCGCGATCGCGCCCTCGTCGGACTGCAGCCAGCGGTAGAACTCCAGCTGCCGGTCCAGGGACTTGCCCCAGTCCGCCGCACCCGTGGCCGACTCCGGCTTCAGGGCGTCGTAGGAGCTGAGGGCGTAGGCCGCCAGGGGGTTCTGGTAGCCGCCGTGCGCGTGGCTGGAGCCGATGCGCCAGGCCCAGCCCGCCGAGGTGTCGGTGGCTCCGCCCCAGGCGTAGTACCAGGACATCAGATAGTGCGAGGCGTCCTTGCCGGTGCCGGCCGGGCAGGAGGACGGGCTCGTGCAGTTCCCGACCTTCTTGAAGTACTTGTCGTACATGGAGTAGCGCAGGTAGTCGCCCATCTTGGCGGCCTTGGCGACGGTGGTGGAGATGTCACCGCCGTTGCCCTGCTCCTTGGCCCACAGGTCGGCCCAGTAGGCGGCCTGCACCGCGCGCGCGTCGGCGTCCGGGGCGTTGGTGAACTTCCACTGCTTCGCGTAGGAGGCGTCCTGGGTGAACAGGTCCAGGTACCCGTTCGTCCCGCCGTACTTGAAGGCGTCGCAGGTGGGCTGCGGCACCGTCTCCCACACCGACTCCTGGGAACCGCGCTGGAAGGTGTTGATGTACGACGGCCCGGTCGCCGTCGGACCCGCCTCGCACTGGCCGGGCTCGTTGCCGTAGCCGTAGGTGTTGTCCACGTCCTGCAGCCAGTGCATACCGTAGACGTCGTCCGTGCCGTACGTGGACCTCAGCTCGGCGGCGATCGGGTCCGGGCCGACGGAGACGCCGGTGTCCAGCGGCGCCGGGTACTCGGCGGGAGTGTCGAGCTCGGGCGCGTACGTCGCCGGCTTCGAGGCGTTGTAGAAGGAGTTGGTCGGCTGGTCCGCGTGGGTCGGGATCATGTACCGCTCCATGATGTCCCAGGCCCCGTTGAACTTCGACCAGTCACCGGTCACCTTGCCGTACATGGCCTGCAGCCACAGCAGGTAGCTGTACGCCTCCGAGGTGGTCTCGTGGCCGTGGTCCGGCGCCTCGACGATCAGCGTCTCCACCGAGTGGTACGGGATGCCCTCGGGCGAGAAGTAGCCGTTCGCCGGGTCGGTGATCTTCCCGTAGAGCTCCAGGAAGCGCGCGTCGTACGCCTTCGTCGCGCCCAGCTGCGTCACCGTGACCGCCGCCTCGGCGTGCCCCGGGGCCGACGACTCGAAGACCGCCGCGCCCGTGCCCGACGCGTCGGCGCCGATCGTGACCTTCTGCGCGGTGTCCCAGTTCGACGGCGTGAAGGTGAGCGAGCCGCCCCCGGTGACCGACAGCCCCGGGTTGCCGCTCGCGCGGGTCGTCGTGACGGTCGTGTTCGCGCTCGGCCGCGTCGACAGCTTCACCTCGTACGTGCCCGACTCGCCCTGTCGCACGCCCAGTTGGGACGGGGTGGCCACGACGACCGGACCGGAGGCGACGGTGATGCCGACCGGGGTCGAGTTCGCGGAGGCGCCCAGGCTGTCGTAGGCCTTCGCCGTCAGGGAATGACTGCCCACGGTCAATCCGGCGGCGGAAAGCGTGAAGGGCGCGCTCCCGTCCGTGCCCAGCAGCTCGGTGTCGTCGTAGAACTCCACCTTGGTGATCGTCGCGTCGTCGGCCGCCGCCGCGGTCGCCGCGAGCGGAACCGTTTCGCCCTGTGTGTAGACCGCGCCGGCCTCGGGGCTGGTCAGTACGGTGATCGGCGGCTGGTGGGCCCCCGTGCAGGTGGTGCCGTTGACGGCGAAGGAGGAGGGCGCGGTGTTGCTGCCGCTGTAGGAGAACTGTGCGCCGGTGGTGACGGCGCCGCCGGCCGCGATCCGCGCGTTGTATCCGGCGTTCTTCACGGTGACGGTGGACCCGGACTGGCTCCAGCTGCCGTTCCAGCCGTTCACCAGCCGCTGGTTGCCCGCGTAGGCGTAGGTCAGGGTCCAGCCGTCGATGGCCTCCGAGGCGCGGTTGGTGAGGGTCAGGTCCGCGGTGAAACCGGAACCCCAGTCATTGGTCCGGTAGTCCACGCTGCACTGGACAGCAGCCGCCTGAGCGGGAGTTGATCCTGAGGAGAGCATCGTCAGCGGAAGCGCGAGGGCTGCCGCGGCGGCCGTCCACAGCCGCCGGACGCCGCGGCGTCTTCTGGGTGGGGGATGCATGGTGCTGGTTCCTCCTGCGACTCGGAGATGTCAAGGCTTGAACCAGTGGGAGCGCTCCCATAGTGGGGATGGGGTCCAGTGCGGTCAAGGCTTGTGGAGAATCGAAAAGATTCGATGACCGGAGTTCAGTGAATGTCGGCAACTCCCCTGTTCTTTGCCGTCACTTGGCGCTAGCTTCATGGACACCAGTGGGAGCGGTTCCATCAGTCGACGCGTCCGTCACGGCACGTCCGAACTGCAAGGAGTCGCTCATGCGGCACCCCCCGCGTTCAGTACTTCTACGTCCTGTCGCCGGTACGTCCGTGCCCCGCGCGGCCACCCCGGTCGCACCGGTCGTCACGGCGCACGAGTCCGCGCCCGTGCACGGCGGAGCACTCCGCCACGGCCTTCCCGCAGGACGTCGGCACCGCAGTAGCGGTGTTCCCGCTCGACGGCACCACCCGTACCCCCGGCGCGGGGGCAGCGCACTCCGTGGGACCCCTCACGGCCGGTCCGGCCCCCGCACGGCCCGGACCGCGGACCGGGCCTCGGCCTGATCCTCCGCCCCGAGGCACCCCCACGCCCACGCCGTACGGCACCGGACGCGCGACCCACGCGCGCCCCGGTGAGACCACTACCGGACGTCAACTCCCCCTATTGACACCCCTCTTCGGACAGCGCGACCCGTACACCCCCCCAACGGATAGGAAACCCGCACTCATGAGTCGCACGAGAACCGCGCTCCTCGCCGCCATGGCGCTGGTCGCCGGTGCCACCGGCACGGCGTACGCCGTCGTACCCGACGGCGTCGGTGCCGCCGCCGTCCCCTGCACCGTCGACTACCAGGTGCAGAACCAGTGGGGCACCGGCTTCACCGCCGCCGTGACCGTCACCAACCTCGGTGCCGCCAAGTCCTCCTGGGCGCTGAAGTGGTCCTACGCCGGCAACCAGAAGGTCACCAGCGGCTGGAACGCCAAGGTCACCCAGTCCGGCAGCAACGTCACCGCCGCCAACGAGTCCTACAACGGCACGCTGGCGAACGGTGGTTCGGCCAGCTTCGGCTTCCAGGGCACCTACAGCGGGAGCAACGCGATTCCCGCCACCTTCACCCTCGACGGTGTCACGTGCAACGTCGACGACGGCGGCCCGACCGACCCCACGGACCCGACCGATCCGACCGACCCCGGTGACCGGGTCAACAACCCGTACAGCGGTGCCAAGGTGTACGTGAACCCCGAGTGGTCCGCGAAGGCCGCCGCCGAGCCGGGCGGCGACCGGATCGCCGACCAGCCCACCGGAGTCTGGCTGGACCGCATCGCCGCCATCAACGGCGTGAACGGCGGCATGGGCCTGCGCGACCACCTCGACGAGGCACTCGCACAGAAGGGCTCGGGCGAACTCGTCGTCCAGCTGGTCATCTACAACCTGCCCGGCCGCGACTGCGCAGCCCTCGCCTCCAACGGCGAACTCGGCCCGACGGAGATCAACCGCTACAAGACCGAGTACATCGACCCGATCGCCGCGATCCTCGCCGACGACAAGTACAGCTCGCTGCGGATCGTCACGACCGTCGAGATCGACTCCCTGCCCAACCTCGTCACCAACACCGGCGGCCGGGCCACCGCGACGCCGGAGTGCGACGTGATGAAGGCCAACGGCAACTACGTCAAGGGCGTCGGCTACGCCCTGAACAAGCTCGGCGACGCGGGGAACGTGTACAACTACGTCGACGCCGGCCACCACGGCTGGATCGGCTGGGACGACAACTTCGGCGCCTCCGCGGACGTGTTCCACCAGGCGGCCACCGCCGAGGGCGCGACCCCGTCCGACGTGCACGGCTTCATCACCAACACCGCCAACTACAGCGCGCTGAAGGAGGAGAACTTCACCATCAACGACTCCGTGGCCGGCAAGTCCGTCCGTGAGTCCACGTGGGTCGACTGGAACCGGTACGTCGACGAGCTGGGCTTCGCCCAGGCCTTCCGGAGCGAGCTCGTCTCGACCGGCTTCGACGCGAACATCGGCATGCTGATCGACACCTCCCGCAACGGCTGGGGCGGCAGCGACCGGCCCACCGGACCGGGCGCGACGACCAGCGTCGACACCTACATCGACGGCGGACGCTACGACCGCCGCATCCACATCGGCAACTGGTGCAACCAGTCGGGCGCCGGACTCGGCGAACGCCCGCAGACAGCACCCGAGAACGGCATCGACGCCTACGTGTGGATGAAGCCCCCGGGCGAGTCCGACGGGGCCAGCAAGGAGATCCCGAACGAAGAGGGCAAGGGCTTCGACCGGATGTGCGACCCGACCTACACGGGCACCCCGCGCAACGGGCACAACCTCACCGGCGCCCTGCCGGACGCCCCGGTCTCCGGTCACTGGTTCTCGGCCCAGTTCCAGGAGCTCATGCGGAACGCGTACCCGCCGCTGCCCTGACCGACTGACCGACTGACCGACTGACCGACTGACCGACTGACCGACCGGCTGACCGGTCGACCCCGATCCGCCGGGGACCGGGCCGTGCGCCCGGCCCCCGTCGGATCGCTCACGCCCGTACGGACGATTCCGGGAAACCGCTTTGCCGGAGCGGCAACAATACTGGCCTCCGCCGGGCGCGTCGGCGCACTCTGTCCGCATCCGAGCGGAGAGGCTGACCCCCATGGCACAGCACGACCACGACCGGCATCACCCCGAGCACCGGCACGGCCACCACGGCCACGGCCACGGCCACGGCACGGCGGACACCGAGATCGACTGGGCGGAGATGGCCTCCCTGCTCGAATCGGAGGCCGAACTCTTCACCCCCCTGTACGAACGGGCCCTCGGCTGGCTCGCGAAGGAGGTGACCGAGCCGGGGCTGATCGTGGACGCGGGCAGCGGGCCGGGTGTCATCTCGTGCCTGTTCGCCGAGGTCTTCGAGGGCGCCCGCATCGTGGCCGTCGACGGCTCCGCCCCGCTGCTCGAACGGGCCGCGGACCGCGCCGCCCGGCACGGCGCCGGCGACCGTTTCGGAACCCTCGCCGGTGAACTTCCCGGCGTGCTCGACGAACTGGAGTACCCGGCCGACCTGTTGTGGGCCAGCCGCAGCGTCCACCACCTCGGTGACCAGCGCGCCGCGCTCGCCGCCTACGTCGCCCGGCTCGCACCCGGCGGCACGCTGGCCGTCCTGGAGGGCGGACTGCCCACCCGGTACCTGCCGCGCGACATCGGTATCGGCCGGCCAGGGCTCCAGGCCCGTATCGACGCGGTGGAGGCCGACTGGTTCACCCGGATGCGCACCGAACTGCCGGGCTCCGTCGCACACACCGAGGACTGGCCGGCCCTGCTGACCGCGGCCGGACTGCACCACAGCCGCTCCCGCACCTTCCTCCTCGACCTCCCCGCCCCGGCCGGCGACCGTGTCCGGTCCCACGTCGTCACGACGCTCACCCGCACCCGCGACAGACTCGCCGGGGAACTGGACGCCGAGGACCGCGCCACCGTCGACCGCCTCCTCGACCCCGCCGACGAGGCGAGCCTGCACCACCGCCCCGACGTCTTCTTCCTGACGGCTCACACGGTGCATACGGCGGTGCGGCCCGTGTGACGGCACCGCTCGCCCTGAAGAGCTCTCCGCGTGAGGGGCTTCCCGGACAGGCGGACAGGCGGACAGGTGAACGGCGGCCCTCCTGCACCGAGGGAGGCCGCCGCATCCGGGGCCGGGAGCGTCCGGGGGTGCCCGGAAGACCCGGGGGTGCCAGGAGGTCAGTTCACCGTCGCCGGGTCCGATCCCAGGCGGCGGTCCTCGTTCAGGGCGCTGATCGCCGCGACGTCCTCCGCGTCCAGGCTGAAGCCGAACACGTCGATGTTCTCCTTGATCCGTGCCGGCGTCACCGACTTGGGGATGACGACGTTGCCGAGCTGCAGGTGCCAGCGCAGGACGACCTGTGCCGGCGTGCGCCCGTGCTTGCGGGCGATGGCCACGATCGCCGGGACCTCCAGCAGGCCCTTGCCCGAGCCGAGCGGCGACCAGGCCTCCGTGGCGATGCCCCGCTCCGCGTGGTACTCCCGCGCGGCGGACTGCTGGAGATGCGGATGCAGCTCGATCTGGTTGACGGCCGGGACGACCGACGTCTCCTCGAGCAGGTGCTCCAGATGCTCGGGCAGGAAGTTGGACACGCCGATGGCACGGACCCGGCCCTCGGCGTACAGCTTCTCGAACGCCCGGTACGTGTCGACGTAGCGGCCGCGGGCCGGCATGGGCCAGTGGATGAGGTACAGGTCCACGTAGTCCAGGCCGAGCTTGGACAGGGAGGCGTCGAAACCGCGCAGGGTGGCGTCGTACCCCTGGTCGTCGTTCCAGAGCTTGGTGGTGACGAAGAGGTCCTCGCGGGGAACGCCCGAGGCGGCGACGGCCCTGCCGGTGCCCTCCTCGTTGCCGTACACCGCCGCGGTGTCGATGCTGCGGTAGCCCGCCTCCAGTGCCGCGGCGACAGCCGTTTCGGCCTCGGCGTCCGGTACCTGCCAGACGCCGAAACCCAGTTGGGGCATCGTGACGCCGTTGTTCAGGGTGATCGGGGGGACCATGCTCACGAGCTCTCGATCCTTCGGTCGGTGTCCGGTGGAACTCCCATGGTCAACGATCACCGGCCGTCATGCATTCCGGACGGCACATCTCACGCGCAGTGAGCGCACCACCGGGTCGCCGATCACCGCCGTACGGCGGACCTCACGCGCGGTACAGCGCCTCGACCTCTTCCTCGTACGCCTTCTCGATCGCCCTGCGCTTCAGCTTCAGCGACGGCGTGAGCAGCCCGTGCTCCTCGGTGAACGGCTGCGCCGGAATGCGGAAGGTCCGGATCGACTCCGCCTGCGGGACGAGGGTGTTGGCCGTCACCACCGCCCGCCGCACCTCCGCCTCCAGCGCCGCGTCCCGCACCAGCTCGGCCGGCGACGGACTCGGCCTGCCGCACATCGACAGCCAGTGTTCGACCCCCTCCGGGTCCAGGGTGACCGGGGCGGCGACGTACGGGCGGTCGTTGCCGACCACGATGCACTGGTTCACCAGCGGATGGTCCCGCACCCCCCCTGCACGGCGCGGTGAAAGCTACCCGAGCCGATCGGACGGCGGAGGGGCCCGCACACCGGTCGGTACCGCTGTCCGGGCCGGCCGGCGAAGGAGAAAGCGCCCACATGGGGAAGGGGCGGACAGAAACCTGACTTTTGAGTAAGGTTCGGCGCCGTGATCTCCACCGAATCTCTCCATCGGCGGGGCGGTTGCCGAAGGGGTCACCGCCCCTGTCCCAGCCGGACCGTCACGAACCGGGGCCGGTACAGGGAGACGTTCCGGCCGAGCAACACCGCGGCGCCGGACGTCTCGAGCAGGTTCACGTCGTAACTGAGCACCAGCCGTCCGTCGCCGCTCAGTTCCGGGTGCGTCTGCGGGTTGTACGCGCCGGTCCCGCCGTGCGGCAGCGCGGGACTGAACTCCTTCGCCGGGCCGTGCCACGGTCCGGCGGGGGAGCAGGACCAGTACGCCGCCACCGTGGTCAGCCCCTTGACGCCCGTGGCCATCGTGAACAGGACGTACGTCCCGCCCTCCCGCACCACCGAGAAGGCGCTGCCCACACCCGTGCGCGGGCCGTCGCCGAGCACCGGGCGCGGGCGGGCGCGGGTCTGCCACTCCGTGCCGTTCCAGTACTCCCAGGCCGCCGGGTTGCCGAGCCCGCCCTCCGGGACCCGTGCCGCGTACGCCTGCGAGGCCCCGCGGGAGACGGCCCGGCCGTCGTCGCCGCCGAAGACGTACGTCCATCCGTCCTCCTCGACCAGGGTGGTGCCGAACAGCACCCGCCGGGACGGGTCGGGCACGCCTCGCTGGTCCAGCACCGTCTCCACCGACTCCAGGCGCAGATCGGGCAGGGAGAGCGTGGCGACCTCGGTGGCGGTCGGCACCCCGTAGATCCACGGGGACTGCCCCGCCGTACGCACCCACAGCAGTACGCGGACGACCTGCTCGGTGGAACCGGGGGAGCGGGGCTCGACCCGGGCGCCGACCGGCCAGCGCCACTGGTCCGGGGCCGGATCGGGGAAGAGCGGGGCGGGGAGCGTGGACTCCAGCCGGCCGTCGCGCATCAGGACGGCCGAGTTGCGCACCATCGGCGCGCTCACGTCCCGCCAGGCGTACGGCTCGCCGACCGGGTTGGGCGGACTGTGCACGCGGCCCAGGAACGTGTCGGAGAACAGCCACAGCAGCCGGCCGTCGGGCAGCCGCACCGAGTGGGTGCCGTCGCCGCCCGTCCAGTCGTCGGTGCGGGCGCCGTCGTCGCCGTAGCGGGCGAACTCGGAGGTGAGGGCGTCGTCCTCGGCCCAGGACGCGACGGTGCGCGGTGTGCAGGCACCACCGTCCGGCCGCCCGTCGTCGCGGTCCGGGAGGCCCGTGACCAGCACGGTCCCCAGGATCAGGGCCAGGGCCAGTACCAGGCCGATCCAGGTTCCTGTTCCCCGTCGCGGCTGTGACTGTGGCGGTAGCGGTAGCGGTGACGGTGGCTGTACGCGGGTTCCCGCGCGTGCTGGTGCTGCGTCGTCGGGCACGCTCCGGGACGTTAGTGGCCCCAGTGGCCCGGGTCCATGGCGCCCGACGGCCTGACGCGCCCTGACGCCCCGACGCCCTGACGTATGGCGCGGTGGCGGTGGGGTGGAGGCAGGGACCCCGCCGCCGTGCAGTGGGGGACCGGTCAGCCCTGGGCGGCCGCGGCCCGCAGGGCTATGCGGTCCTCACCCGCGTACACGTTCATGGAGCTGCCCCGCAGGAACCCGACCAGCGTCAGCCCCGTCTCCGCCGCCAGGTCCACGGCCAGCGAGGACGGCGCCGAGACGGCAGCGAGCAGGGGGATGCCCGCCATGACGGCCTTCTGCGCCAGCTCGAAGGAGGCACGGCCGGATACCATCAGGACGGTCCGGGACAGCGGCAGGCTCCCGCCCTGCAGGGCGCGGCCGACCAGCTTGTCGACCGCGTTGTGCCGGCCCACGTCCTCCCGTACGTCCAGCAGTTCCCCGTCCTCGTCGAACAGGGCCGCCGCGTGCAGGCCGCCCGTCCGCTCGAAGACCCGCTGGGAGGCGCGCAGCCGGTCGGGCAGGCTCGCCAGGAGCTCCGGGGTGACGCGCAGCGGCGGACTGTCGGCGATGGGGTGGCGGGTCGTGGTGCGCACCGCGTCCAGACTCGCCTTGCCGCACAGGCCGCAGGACGAGGTCGTGTACACGTTCCGCTCGAGCGTGATGTCCGGGGTCCGCACGCCGGGAGCGGTCTGCACATCGACCACGTTGTAGGTGTTCACTCCCTCCGCGGTCGCGCCCGCGCAGTACACGACGTTCCGCAGATCGGACGCCGTCGCCAGGACCCCTTCGCTCACCAGGAAGCCGACGGCCAGCGCGAAGTCGTCGCCCGGGGTGCGCATCGTGATCGCCAGCGGCTTCCCGTTCAGCCGGATCTCCAGGGGTTCCTCGGTGACGAGCGTGTCCGGGCGGCTGGAGACCACCCCGTCCCGGATGCGGACCACCTTGCGTCGTTCTGTGACTCGTCCCATGTCCCCAGTCCCTGGTCGGTCCCTGGTCGGTCCCGGTTCCGTACGTGCCGACAGCCGAAGCGGCCCGCGGTGCACAGGTTGCCGTGCGTCACCGGATCGTCGTGCGGTGAGGTGACCTTCACGATCTCATTGTCCTGCACATGGTCCCGTACGTGCAGCGTGAGGTCGCGGCCCGCTCCGCAGGACCCGCACGCCGACTCGAGCCGCGCACTTACAGGGCGTGATCGGCCCTCGGTCCCACCGCACGGCCCGCGCCGGGAAACCGGTCGGTCCGACCGTTCGTCGCAGACCGCCTACCGTTCACCGCATACGGTCGGCGCGCGGGTTCTCAATCGCTCATGATCTCCCTACCGTCCGGGTTTCATGAGTCCTCCCGTCGCACCCCCGGGCTGGAGCCGCTGGCTCGTACCGCCCGCCGCTCTCGCAGTCCACCTCTCCATCGGCCAGGCCTACGCGTGGAGTGTGTTCAAGCCGCCGCTCGAGTCCGCGCTCGGCCTCAGCGGCACCCAGAGCGCGCTGCCGTTCCAGCTCGGCATCGTCATGCTCGGCCTGTCCGCCGCCTTCGGCGGCACCCTCGTGGAACGCAGGGGTCCGCGCTGGGCGATGACCGTCGCCCTGATCTGTTTCTCCTCCGGCTTCCTGCTCTCCGCCCTCGGCGCGGCCACCGAGCAGTACTGGCTGATCGTCTTCGGCTACGGCTTCGTGGGCGGCATCGGTCTCGGCATCGGCTACATCTCGCCCGTCTCGACCCTGATCAAGTGGTTCCCGGACCGGCCCGGCATGGCCACCGGCATCGCGATCATGGGCTTCGGCGGCGGTGCGCTGATCGCCTCACCGTGGTCGGCGCAGATGCTCGATTCCTTCGGCAGTGACAACGTTGGCATCGCGCTCGCCTTCCTCGTGCACGGCCTGACGTACGCCGTGTTCATGCTGCTCGGCGTCCTGCTGGTGCGGGTGCCGCACACCGCGCGGCCGACGGCCGGCGCTCCCGCCGCCGCCCTCACCGGGACCGGACCGCAGGTCTCGGCCCGCGCCGCCCTGCGCACCCCGCAGTTCTGGCTGCTGTGGCTGGTGCTCTGCATGAACGTCACCGCGGGCATCGGGATCCTCGAGAAGGCCGCCCCGATGATCACCGACTTCTTCGCGGACACCTCCACGCCGGTGTCGGTGACCGCCGCGGCCGGCTTCGTCGCCCTTCTGTCGGCGGCGAACATGGCGGGCCGCATCGGCTGGTCCTCCACCTCCGACCTGATCGGCCGCAAGAACATCTACCGCCTCTACCTGGGCGTCGGCGCGCTGATGTACGCCCTGATCGCGATGTTCGGCGACTCCTCCAAGCCGCTGTTCGTCCTGTGCGCGCTGGTGATCCTCTCCTTCTACGGGGGAGGTTTCGCGACCGTCCCGGCCTATCTGAAGGACCTCTTCGGCACCTACCAGGTCGGCGCGATCCACGGGCGGCTGCTCACCGCGTGGTCCACGGCCGGTGTGCTCGGCCCGCTCATCGTGAACTGGGTCGCCGACCGGCAGGAGGAGGCGGGACGGCACGGCTCGTCGCTGTACGGACTGTCCTTCATGATCATGATCGGGCTGCTGGTGGTCGGTTTCGTCGCCAACGAACTCGTCCGCCCCGTGCACCCCCGCCACCACGTTTCCCGCCCCGACGAGACGAAGGAGGCCGCCGATGAGCGGCGAGAGCAGCACGAGTCCGCCTGACACGGCCGCGGCGGGCGACACGCCCGCGGCGGGCCCCGACCGCCGCGGGCTGATCGTCTTCGCCTGGCTGTGGGTGGGCGTCCCGCTCGCCTACGGCCTGTACGAACTCGTACGGAAGGCGACCCAGCTGTTCACCGGATGACGCCGTGCCCCGGCCTCCGGGGGCCTGACCGAAGCCGACAAGCGCGGCGCCCGAATCCTGTCGCATCACCTGTCGGCGTACCCGCGAGTCACTGATCAGACTGGTGCATCCCGCAACCGCCACACGAGGGGACCCATCCATGATCGGCTCGCGCATCGCCGCCGTCGGCCACTACCAGCCCGCCCGGGTGCTCACCAACGAGGACCTGGCGGGCATGGTCGACACCAGCGACGAGTGGATCACGAGCCGGGTCGGCATCCGCACCCGTCACATCGCGGGCCCCGAGGAGCCCGTCGACGAGCTGGCCGCGCACGCCGCGGCCAAGGCGCTGGCGGCGGCCGGCCGCACCCCCGGCGACATCGACCTGGTGCTGGTCGCCACCTCCACCGCGATCGACCGCTCGCCCAACATGGCGGCCCGGGTCGCCGCACGCCTCGGCATCCCCGGCCCCGCCGCGATGGACATCAACGTGGTGTGCGCCGGATTCACCCACGCGCTCGCCACCGCCGACCACGCGGTCCGCGCCGGGTCCGCGCGCCGCGCGCTGGTGATCGGCGCCGACAAGATGTCCGAGGTCGCCGACTGGACCGACCGCACCACCTGCGTGCTCGTCGGCGACGGGGCGGGCGCCGCGGTCGTCGAGGCGACCGAGACCCCCCAGGAGCCCGGGATCGGGCCCGTGCTGTGGGGCTCGGTGCCGGAGATGGGCAACGCGGTGCGGATCGAGGGGACACCGCCGCGGTTCGCACAGGAGGGCCAGAGCGTGTACCGCTGGGCGACCACGCGGCTGCCGTCCATCGCCCGCCAGGCCTGCGAGAAGGCGGGGTACGCTCCGGAGGACCTCGCCGCGGTCGTGCTCCACCAGGCCAACCTGCGGATCATCGAACCCCTCGCGCTCAAGATCGGCGCGGTCAACGCGGTCGTCGCCCGGGACGTCACCGAGTCGGGCAACACCTCGGCCGCGAGCATCCCGCTCGCCTTCGCCAAGCTCGTCGAGCGGGGCGAGGTGACGTCCGGCGACCCGGTCCTGCTGTTCGGCTTCGGCGGAAACCTGTCCTACGCCGGGCAGGTCGTCCGCTGCCCCTGACGGTTCCTCGTACGCTTCCGCCGGTCCCTCGGGCGGAAGTCCCCCGTACGGGTGTGATGCGGTCGACTCCCCTCTGTCCTGTCCCTGGCCGAGAGCGAATCCGTCGGCCGCCTCGGCGTCTCCCGGCAGCCCGTGCGCGAGGCGCTCCAGCGGCTGAACACCGAGGGGCGGGTCGGCCCGCGCCCCGCCCGGGGCGCGTTCGTGCACGAGCCGGCGGAGGCGGAGGCCGAACGGCTCCTCACCGTCCGCACACTGCTGGAGGCCGAGGCCGAGGCCGAGACCGAGGCCGAGACCGCCCGGCCCGCCGCCCTCAACGCCGACAACGCGGGCATCGAGGTCCCGGACGAGAGCGTGGCGGAGCCTGCAGGCCGTCGCCTCCGACGACGTGGACGAGGCCGTCGTCCCCGACGCCCGCTTCCACGCCAGGATCATGGAGCCGGCGGGCAACGCCCTCCTCGCCCTCCTCGCCGCCCAGGTCGGCCACCGGGTGCGCTGGTACCGCACCCCCGTCGCCCGGCAACGCGGCGGGAAGTCCCGGGCCGGGCACCGCGACCTGATCACCGCCATCGTGAACCCCGACGAGCGGCCGGCCGAGCGGCTCATGCGCGAACACACCGAGCACACCGAGCACACCCGCCGCTCGTGCCTCGAACAGGCGAAGTCCGCGAAGACCTGAGTGCGGGTACCCGGAGCGAGCGGCTCCGTGCGAGTCTCTTTGTCCTGTGAGTGGAAAAAGTAGGGGGCAATTCCTGCGCGACTTCTTCCCAGCTCCGGCAGCCGCTGCTACGTTCCCTTCGAAAGCACGCCACACACGTGGCCGGAATCCGGCGCGCGGAGACCGATCGAGGCGGGGAGGGGTTCGTGAGACGCATGACGGCACGGCCCGCGAACGCACACCAGGCCCGACTGCTCAAGCTGTTGCGCGACGGTGGACCCAACTCCCGTGCCCAGCTGGGCGACCAGGTCGACCTCTCCCGGTCGAAGCTGGCCGTGGAGGTGGACCGGCTGCTGGAGACGGAACTCGTCGTGGCCGACGGACTCGCCGCCTCGCGCGGCGGCCGGCGCTCCCACAACATCCGTCTGAACCCGCACCTGCGGCTCCTCGGCGTCGACATCGGCGCGACCTCGGTCGACGTCGCCGTCACCAACGCCGAACTGGAGATCCTCGGGCACATCAACCAGCCCATGGACGTACGCGACGGACCGGTCGCGGTCTTCGAGCAAGTGCTGTCCATGGCGGCGAAGCTGAAGGCCTCGGGGCTCGCGGAGGGGTTCGACGGCGCCGGTATCGGCGTCCCGGGCCCGGTCCGGTTCCCCGAGGGCATCCCGGTGGCACCGCCGATCATGCCCGGCTGGGACGGCTTCCCCGTGCGGGAGGCGCTCAGCCAGGACCTCGGCTGCCCGGTCATGGTCGACAACGACGTGAACCTGATGGCGATGGGGGAGCAGCACGCGGGCGTCGCCCGCACCGTCCCCGATTTCCTCTGCGTCAAGATCGGTACCGGCATAGGCTGCGGCATCGTCGTCGGCGGTGAGGTCTACCGCGGTACGACGGGCAGCGCCGGCGACATCGGGCACATCCAGGCCGTACCCGACGGCCGCCCCTGCGCCTGCGGCAACAGGGGCTGTCTGGAGGCCCACTTCAGCGGCGCGGCCCTCGCCCGGGACGCGCTGGAGGCCGCCCAGCAGCAGCTCTCCGCCGAACTCGCGAGCCGTCTGGAGGAGAACGGCACGCTCAGCGCCGTCGACGTCGCCGCCGCGGCCGCCGCGGGGGACGCCACCGCGATCGACCTGATCCGCGAGGGCGGCAGCCGTACCGGCCAGGTCATCGCCGGCCTGGTCAGTTTCTTCAACCCCGGCCTGGTGGTGATCGGCGGCGGGGTGACCGGTCTCGGCCACACCCTGCTCGCCGCCATCCGCACCCAGGTCTACCGCCAGTCGCTGCCCCTGGCGACCGGCAACCTGCCCATCGTCCTGGGGGAGCTGGGACCCACCGCCGGAGTCATCGGCGCGGCCCGGCTCATCAGCGACCACCTGTTCTCACCCGCGTAAACAGCCCACGGCAGCACGTCAGAACCGCACCCGGCTCCACCGCACGCAGCAGCAAGCCCGGCTCCACCGCACGGAACAGCTCTGCCCTCCACCGCCCAGAGCGGCCCACCGTACCCACCCACGGAACAGCGCACCGGCACCACGTACCCCTACCCCGCCGCACGTACCGCCCCGCACCACCCGAACCACCCGCGCACCACCCACACCACCCGCACCGTCCCTCCCACACAGCGCCGCACCGTCCCGGCGCCCCGGCCTGCCCGAAAACACCTTCCCCGCAAGGGGACCGCCCTGACACCGGCCCGCACGCCCGCCGAGGGGAATCCGCATGGCACCCGAACCACCGCTGCTCAGCATGTCCGGCATCACCAAGTCGTTCCCCGGCGTCCGGGCCCTGGACGGCGTCGACCTCGACGTCCAGGCCGGCGAGGTGCACTGCCTGCTCGGCCAGAACGGCGCCGGCAAGTCCACCCTGATCAAGGTGCTGGCCGGCGCCCACCAGCCCGACACCGGCACCATCCACTGGCGCGGCGAAGCCGTCACCCTGCGCTCGCCGATCGCCGCCATGCGCCTCGGGATCGCCACCATCTACCAGGAACTCGACCTGGTGGAACACATGACGGTCGCCGAGAACGTCCACCTCGGCCAGGAACCGACGACCGCCGGGTTCGTCGTCCGCCCCAGGGCCGCCAGGGAAGCGACGGCCGAGCTGCTGACCCGGCTCGGCCACCCCGAGATCGAACCGGGCCGTACGGTCGGGGAGTTGTCGGCCGCACAGCAGCAGATCGTCTCCATGGCGCGGGCGCTCTCGCACGACGTACGCCTCATCGTGATGGACGAGCCGTCGGCCGCGCTCGACCCGGACGAGGTCGACAACCTCTTCCGCATCGTCGACGGCCTCACCGCCGCCGGGGTCGCCGTCGTCTACATCTCGCACCGCCTCGAGGAGATCCGGCGCATCGGCGACCGGGTGACCGTGCTCAAGGACGGCCGCGCCGTCGCGGGCGGGCTGCCCGCCGAGTCGACCCCGACCCGCGACGTGGTCGCCCTGATGACCGGCCGCGATGTCGAGTACGTCTTCCCCGGGCGGCCCGCCGCCCCGCCGGTGGCCGAACCGGTGCTGACCGTCGAGGGGCTGTCCCGCACCGGCGAGTTCGCCCCCCTCGACCTCACCCTGCGCCCCGGGGAGATCGTCGGGCTCGCGGGTCTCGTCGGCTCGGGGCGCTCGGAGATCCTGGAGACGGTCTACGGCGCCCGCAAACCGGACTCCGGCCGGGTCCTGGTCGACGGACGCCCGCTGCGGCCGGGCAGCGTGCGCGCCGCCGTCCGCGCCGGGATCGGACTCGCCCCCGAGGAACGCAAGGCGCAGGCCCTGCTCATGCTGGAGTCCGTCACCCGCAACGTGTCGCTCTCCGCCATGTCCCGCTTCTCGCGCGCCGGCTGGATCGACCGCGGCGCCGAACTCGGCGCGGCCCGCGCCGCCACCCGCGAACTCTCGCTGCGGCCGGACAACCCGGGCGTGCCCGTGCGCACCCTGTCCGGCGGCAACCAGCAAAAGGCCGTGCTCGCCCGCTGGCTGCTGCGCGGCTGCCGGGTGCTGCTGCTCGACGAACCCACCCGCGGCGTCGACGTCGGCGCCCGCGCCGAACTGTACGCAGTCATACGACGGCTGGCCGACGAAGGCCTCGCCGTGCTGCTCGTCTCCAGCGAGGTGCCCGAGGTGCTCGGCCTCGCCGACCGCGTCCTGGTGCTCCGGGAGGGGGCCGTCGTCCACACGGCACCCGCCCAAGAGCTCGACGAACACCGTGTACTCGACCTCGTCATGGAAGGAAGCCCGGCGTCATGACGCAGCCCGTCTCCCCGCCGCGGAACAGCACCGACAAGGCGCCTTCGGCCGGCGAACCGCCCGCCTGGCGCACCGTGTTGTTCCGCGCCGATGTCCGCACCCTGTCGCTGCTCGGCGTCCTCGCCGCACTCGTCCTCATCGGCGGCATCACCAGACCGGACGAGTTCCTGGACACCCGCAACCTCCAGCTCGTCCTCACCCAGGCCTCCGTCATCGGCGTCGTCACCGTCGGCATGACCTTCGTCATCACCTCGGGCGGCATCGACCTGTCGGTCGGCGCGATCGTCGCCCTGGCCTCGGTGTGGGCGACCACGGTGGCCACCCAGGAGTTCGGGTTCGCCGGCATCCTGTTCACCGCCGTCCTCGTCGGCGTCGGCTGCGGGCTGGTCAACGGGGTGCTGATCGCGTACGGCGGGATGGTCCCGTTCATCGCCACCCTCGCCATGCTCGCCTCGGCCCGCGGCCTCGCCCTGCAGATCACCGACGGGCGCACCCAGGTCGTCACCATCGACAGCGTCCTCGACCTCGGCGAACGCGACGCCTACGTCCTCGGCGTCCCGCCCCTGGTCCTGGTGTTCGCGGCGGTCACCGTCATCGGCTGGCTGGTCCTCAACCGGACCACCTTCGGACGCCGCACCGTCGCCGTCGGCGGCAACGCGGAGGCGGCCCGGCTCGCCGGCATCGACGTCCGCCGCCAACGCCTGTACCTGTACCTGCTGTCGGGGCTGTGCTGCGGCATCGCCGCCTTCCTGCTGATCGTCCTGTCCGGCTCCGGCCAGAACACCAACGGCAACCTCTACGAGCTCGACGCCATCGCCGCCGCGATCATCGGCGGCACCCTGCTCACCGGAGGCCGCGGCACCATCGTCGGCTCCGTGCTGGGCGTCCTGATCTTCACCACGATCACGAACATCTTCGCCCTGAACAACCTGCAGAGCGACGTCCAGCAGATCGCCAAGGGCGCGATCATCGTCGCCGCCGTGCTGGTCCAGCGCCGCACCGCGAGCACGACCTGACGAAAGGGTTCACCGCCATGCCAGAGCCGACACCTCTCACGAGCCGCAGAGGGCTGCTCTTCGGAGCCGCCGCCGTGTCCGCCGGAGTCCTCGTCACCGGCTGCACCAGCAACGAGCCCAGCGACGCCGAGCCGGCCGCGAGCGACCGGCCGGCCGCCGACGACAAGCCCGGCAAGCCGGTCACCATCGGCTTCGCGGGACCGCAGGCCGACCACGGCTGGCTCAACGCCATCAACGACAACGCCGAGAAACGCGCCGCGACGTACTCGGACGTCACCATGGAGGTCACCGAGGGCTCCAACGACACCGCCCAGCAGATCGGCCAGATCGAGACCCTCATCAACAAGAAGGTCGACGTCCTGGTGGTGCTCCCCGCCGACGGCAAGGCGCTCACCCAGGTCGGGCTGAAGGCGATGCGCGCCGGCATCCCCGTCGTCAACCTCGACCGCATCTTCAACTCCCCGCAGGCGTACCGCTGCTGGATCGGCGGCGACAACTACGGCATGGGCCTGAACGCCGGGCACTACATCGGCGAGAAGCTCAAGGACACCCCCGACGCCCGCGTCATCGAACTGGCGGGACTGGACAACCTCGAGCTCACCAAGCAGCGCACCCAGGGCTTCGACGACGCGCTGAAGAACTACCCCAACATCAAGAAGGTGGCCCGCCAGGCCGCCGACTTCACCGTCGAGTCGGGCCAGGCCAAGATGGCCCAGCTCCTGCAGGCCCAGTCGAAGTTCGACGCGCTGTGGAACCACGACGACGACCAGGGCGTCGGCGCGCTGCGCGCCATCGAACAGGCCGGGCGCGACGACTTCCTCATGGTCGGCGGCGCGGGCGCGCTCTCCGCCTTCCAGGCCATCAAGGCGGACAACGGGGTCCTCAAGGCGACCGTGCTCTACCCGCCGTCGATGGCCGCCTCCGCCATCGACCTCGCCCGCGCCCTCGGCCAGGGCAAGGGCGTCGGCGGCCTCGCCGAGTTCGAGATCCCCACCTCGCTGACCTGCTATTCGGCCGTCGTCGACAAGGAGAACGTCGACCAGTACATGTCCACCGGCTTCAAGTAAGGATCCCCGCCCCACGGGCCTGACCAGCCCACCGGGCGGGGCCCACCCCCGCCCGCCACGACGACGAGGAGGACATCCGTATGGCACAGCCGCAGCAGTCAGATGGGGCAGACGGCGCAGAGACGGGGAAGTCGGCACTGCGCGTCGGCATGGTCGGCTACGCCTTCATGGGCGCCGCCCACTCCCAGGGCTGGCGTACCGCGGGCCGCGTGTTCGACCTGCCGCTGAGCCCCGAACTGGCCGTCATCTGCGGCCGGGACGCCACCGCGGTGCGCGCGGCGGCCGACCGCCACGGCTGGGCGGACACCGAGACCGACTGGCGCGTCCTGGTCGAACGGGACGACATCGACCTCGTCGACATCTGCACCCCCGGCGACAGCCACGCCGAGATCGCGCTGGCCGCCCTCGCCGCGGGCAAGCACGTCCTGTGCGAGAAACCCCTCGCCAACACGGTCGCCGAGGCCGAGGCGATGGCCGAAGCCGCCGAACAGGCCCGGCAGCAGGGCCGGCTGGCGATGGTCGGCTTCAACTACCGCCGGGTCCCCGCGATCGCGCTGGCCCGGCGGATGGTGGCCGAGGACCGCATCGGCACCCTGCGGCACGTACGGGTGACGTACCTTCAGGACTGGCTGGTGGACTCCGCGTTCCCGCTGACCTGGCGGCTGCGCCGGGAGCAGGCCGGCTCCGGCTCGCTCGGCGATCTCGGCGCGCACATCGTCGACCTCGCCCAGTACCTGGCGGGGGAGCGGCTGGCGGGCGTCTCCGCGCTCACCGAGACGTTCGTCCGGCAGCGGCCGCTGCCCGCCGCGCCCACCAGCGGTCTGACCGCCGTCGACACCGCCGGCACCGGCGAGGTCACCGTGGACGACGCCGCCCTGTTCACCGGCCGCTTCGCCTCCGGCGCCCTCGCCTCCTTCGAGGCCACCCGGTACGCCACCGGCCGCAAGAACGCGCTGCGCATCGAACTCAACGGTGAGCGGGGGTCATTGGCCTTCGATCTGGAACGGCTCAACGAGCTCTCCTACCACGACGGCACCGAGCCCGCCGCCCACGCGGGCTTCCGCCGCATCCTGGTCACCGAACCCGACCACCCCTACCTGGACGCCTGGTGGCCGCCGGGCCACGGCCTCGGCTACGAGCACACCTTCGTGCACCAGGCCCGCGACCTGGTGCACGCCGTCGCCGAGGGCCGCGCCCCCGAACCCTCCTTCGCCGACGGGCTGCAGGTGCAGCGCGTCCTGGCGGCCGTGGAGGAGAGCGCCGAGAAGAACTCCGTCTACACACCGATCGCCGCCTGAGAAGCCGAGAAAGGCAGACACGCATGCCCCGCGACTTCACGCTGTTCACCGGCCAGTGGGCGGACCTGCCCCTCGAGGAGGTCTGCCGGCTCGCCCGCGACTTCGGCTACGACGGACTCGAACTCGCCTGTTGGGGCGACCACTTCGAGGTCGACAAGGCACTCGCCGACCCGTCCTACGTGGACTCCCGCCGTCAGCTGCTCGACAAGTACGGCCTCAAGGTCTGGGCGATCTCCAACCACCTGGTCGGCCAGGCGGTCTGCGACGCCATCATCGACGAACGCCACCAGGCCATCCTGCCCGCCAGGATCTGGGGCGACGGCGAGGGCGAGGGGGTACGGCAGCGGGCCGCCGCCGAGATCAAGGACACCGCGCGCGCCGCGGCCCTCCTCGGCGTCGACACCGTCATCGGGTTCACCGGATCGGCGATCTGGCACCTGGTCGCCATGTTCCCGCCCGCGCCCGAGTCGATGATCGACCGCGGCTACGAGGACTTCGCGACGCGCTGGAACCCGATCCTGGACGTCTTCGACGCCGAGGGCGTGCGGTTCGCACACGAGGTCCACCCCAGCGAGATCGCCTACGACTACTGGACCACCGTCCGTACCTTGGACGCGGTCGACCGGCGGCCGGCCTTCGGACTCAACTTCGACCCCTCCCACTTCGTGTGGCAGGACCTCGACCCGGTCGGCTTCCTGTGGGACTTCCGCGACCGGATCTACCACGTCGACTGCAAAGAGGCCCGCAAACGCCTCGACGGACGCAACGGCCGCCTCGGCTCCCACCTGCCCTGGGGCGACCCCCGGCGAGGCTGGGACTTCGTCTCCGCGGGCCACGGGGACGTCCCCTGGGAGGACGTCTTCCGCATGCTGCGCTCCATCGACTACCAGGGCCCCGTCTCCGTCGAATGGGAGGACGCCGGCATGGACCGGCTCCAGGGCGCCCCCGAGGCGCTGACCCGGCTCAAGGCGTACGACTTCGACCCGCCGTCGGCCTCCTTCGACGCGGCGTTCAACAGCTGAACCGCACGCCCGACAGCAGGTCGGGGACGGGGACCGGAACCTCCGCCGGTCCCCGGTCCGGCCTGCCCTGATACTGCTTTGTCCTGCATGGGGGAAAAGTTCGACCAGTCCCCGCCCAAGGGGTTTTCGCCCCGGACGAACGCGGTTACCTTCCTTGAAGTGTTCAGGACACCCATGCCTCCGGGGTGACGGCGCACCCCGGCGCCCGCACCGTATGTCTTCGCACCCGCTCCGTACGGCACCACCCCGCTCCTGGAGGCACTCCGTGCACAGAAGCAGACTCATATCCACCCACACCACGAGGCGTACCGGACTTCGCACCGCCCTCGCCCTGTTCACCGGCCTGATGCTGGCGGTGGGGACCCCGGCGACCGTCGCCGGCGCCGACCCCGGGCACCCGGAACACGACGAACCGGCAGCCGCCGAGGGACAGTTCCAGCAGGTACCGCTCGCCAAGGGCGAGCCCGAGACGGGCGAGCCGATGTCACTCGCCGTACTCCCGGACCGCAGCGTCCTGCACACCGCGCGCGACGGCACGCTGCGCCTCACCGACCAGAGCGGCGTCACCAAGGTCGCCGGCAGGATCCCCGTCTACAGCCATGACGAGGAGGGCCTGCAGGGCGTCGGCATCGACCCGGACTTCAGGAACAACCGGGCGGTCTACCTCTACTACGCCCCGCCGCTGGACACCCCCGCGGGCGACGCCCCGGAGACCGGCACGGCCGAGGACTTCGAGAAGTTCGACGGTGTCAACCGCCTCTCCCGCTTCGTCCTCAACCCCAACGGCACGCTGGACATGGCCAGCGAGAAGAAGGTCCTGGACGTCGAGGCCTCCCGCGGCATCTGCTGCCACGTCGGCGGCGACATCGACTTCGACGCCGAGGGCAACCTCTACCTGTCCACCGGCGACGACACCAACCCCTTCGCCTCCGACGGCTTCACGCCGATCGACGAGCGGCCGGACCGCAACCCGGCCTTCGACGCCCGCCGCAGCTCCGGCAACACCAACGACCTGCGCGGCAAGATCCTCCGCATCAAGGTCGCCGAGGACGGCTCGTACACCGTCCCGGAGGGCAACCTCTTCGCCCCCGGCACCGGGAAGACCCGTCCCGAGATCTACGCGATGGGCTTTCGCAACCCGTTCCGCATGAGCGTCGACGACAAGACCGGCACCGTCTACGTCGGCGACTACGGCCCCGACTCCGGCGCCGCCGACCCGGACCGGGGCCCGGCGGGACAGGTCGAGTTCGCCAAGGTCACCGAGGCCGCCAACTTCGGCTGGCCGTTCTGCACCGGGGACAACGACGCCTACGCCGACTACGACTTCGCCACCGGCACCTCCGGCGAGAAGTTCGACTGCGCCGCCCCGGAGAACACCTCGCCGCACAACACCGGACTCGTCGACCTGCCGCCCGCCCAGGCCGCCTGGATCCCGTACAACGGCGGTTCCGTGCCCGAGTTCGGCACCGGCTCCGAGTCCCCGATGGCCGGCCCGGTCTACCACTACGACCCCGAGCTCGACTCCAGTGTGAAGTTCCCCGAGGCGTACGACGGCGACTTCTTCGCGGGCGAGTTCGGCCGCCGCTGGATCAAGCGGATCGAGCAGAACGAGGACGGCACGGTCGCGAAGATCAACGACTTCCCGTGGACCGGCACCCAGATCATGGACATGGAGTTCGGCCCCGACGGCGCGCTCTACGTCCTGGACTACGGCGTCTCCTGGTTCCAGGGCGACGAGAACTCCGCGCTGTACCGGATCGAGAACGCCGAGGACGGCTTCTCCCCGATCGCGGAGGTGAGCGCCGACAAGACCTCCGGCGTGGCCGGCCTGAAGGTCAAGTTCACCGCCTCCGCCAAGGACGCCGACTCCCCGGACCTCACCTACAGCTGGGACTTCGGCGACGGCACCGGGGGCGAAGGACTCACCCCCACCCACAAGTACAAGAAGATCGGCACCTACACCGCGACCTTCACCGCGACGGACCCCGAGGGCAACACCGGCAACGCCAGCGTCCGGATCGTGGTCGGCAACACCGAGCCCAAGGTGAGGATCGAGGTTCCGGGCAACGGCAGCCTGGCCGCCTTCGGCGAGCCCGTCCCGTTCAAGGTGACCGTCACCGACCCCGAGGAGAAGGCCGACTGCTCCAAGGTCAAGGTCGTCTACAGCCTCGGCCACGACTCCCACGCCCACGAGCTGACCAGCGAGACGGGCTGTGAGGGCACCCTCGAGCCGCCCGCCGGAGACGGCGGTCACGACCCCAACGCCGACATCTACGGTGTCGTCGGCGCCAGTTACACCGACGGCGGGGCAGGCGGCCAGGAGGCCCTGACCGGTACCGCCCGCACCGTGCTCCAGCCGCTGCACCGCCAGGCCGAGCACTTCACCACCCAGTCGGGCGTGCGGACCTACGACAAGACCGGCGCCAACGGCGGCAAGACCGTCGGCGACATCAACGACGGCGACTGGATCTCCTTCAGCCCCTACCGGTTCGACGGGCAGAGGAAACTGACCGTGCGGGCCTCCTCCGGCGGCTCCGGCGGCTTCGTCGAACTGCGCACCGGTTCGCCCGACGGCACGCTGCACGGCTCGGCGTACATCCCGCCGACCGGTGGCTGGGAGACGTTCCAGAACGTCGACGTGCCGCTGCGGAAACTGCCGAAGCGCACCACGGAGATCTACCTGGTCTTCCGGGGCGGCGACGGCGCGCTGTACGACGTGGACGACTTCGAGTTCTCCAAGGAACCCTTCAAGAAGGGCAAGAAGGTCCTCGTCTTCTCCAGGACCGCAGGCTTCCGCCACGACTCCATCCCGGAGGGCATCGCCGCGCTGAAGGAACTGGGCGGCCCGGCCGGCATCACCGTCGACGCGACCGAGGAGGCCGGACAGTTCACCACGGCCAACCTCGCCAAGTACGACGCGGTGGCCTTCCTGTCCACCACCGGTGACGTCCTGGGCGCCGACCAGCAGAAGGCGTTCGAGAACTACGTCAGCAACGGCGGCGGCTACCTGGGCATCCACGCCGCCGCCGACACCGAGTACGACTGGGAGTTCTACGGCGGTCTCGTCGGCGCCCACTTCGACTCGCACCCGGCCATCCAGAAGGCCACCGTGCGCGTCGAGGACCACGACCACCCGTCCACCGCGCACCTGGACGACGCGTGGGAGCGCACCGACGAGTGGTACAACTACCGCACCAACCCGCGCGAGCAGGCCAAGGTCCTCGCCACCCTCGACGAGACGACCTACGAGGGCGGCACCATGAAGGGCGACCACCCGATCGCCTGGTGCCAGGACTACGGCGGCGGCCGCTCCTTCTACACCGGCGGCGGCCACACCAAGGAGTCCTACGCCGAGGAGGCCTTCCGCGCCCATCTGCTCGGCGGTCTGCAGTACGCCACCGGCCAGGTCAAGGCGGACTGCAAGCCGGGCAAGGACTACCGGAAGATCTTCAACGGCCAGACCCTGGACGGCTGGAAACAGGCCGGCCCCGGCACGTTCGACGTCAAGGACGGCACCCTGGAGTCCGAGGGCGGCATGGGTCTGCTCTGGTACCAGGCCAAGGAGCTGAAGTCGTACTCCCTCAAGCTCGACTGGAAGATGCGGGGCGACGACAACTCCGGGATCTTCGTGGGCTTCCCGGCCTCCGACGACCCCTGGTCCGCGGTGAACAAGGGCTACGAGATCCAGATCGACGCCACGGACGCGCCCGACCGCACCACGGGCTCCGTCTACTCGTTCAAGTCGGCGAACATCAAGGCCCGTGACCAGGTCCTGCGTCCGCCCGGCCAGTGGAACTCCTACGAGATCAAGGTCCAGGGCGAACGCCTCCAGGTGTTCCTCAACGGAGTCAGGATCAACGACTTCACCAACAAGGACCCCGAGCGGAGCCTGACCGACGGCCACATCGGCCTCCAGAACCACGGCGCCGACGACCAGGTCTCCTTCCGCAACATCCAGCTGAAGGAACTGCCCTCCTGAGGGCGACCAGAACGGCGGCGGGCGGAGGACGCCGGACCTCCGCCCGCCGTCCCGCCGGGCCCCGCGCCCGGCACCCCGCTCGTCCCCTTCCGGCGCTCGCACCCGGTGCGCGTACGACAAGGAGGCTGCCCATGCCCGCCGAACCGTCCCCTCCCCTCCCCTCCCCGGCCCCGCGCTTCGGCGTCTGGCTCATCGGGGCACGCGGATCCGTTGCCACCACCGCGATCGCGGGCTGCGCCGCCGTCGCCGCCGGACTCCATCCGCCGACCGGCATGGTCACCGAGACCCCCGGCTTCACCTCGTGCGGCCTGCCGCCGCTGTCGTCCCTCGTCTTCGGCGGCCACGACACGGTCGACTGCCCGCTGCCCAAACGTGCCGAACACCTCGCCGCCGGAGGCGTCCTGCCGCACGGCCTGCCCTCCGCCGTGCACGCCGAACTCGTCGCCGCCGACCAGGAGATCAGGCCCGGCGGCCCCCTGCCCGGTGACACGGGCGGCGGCTCGGACCGCCACGACGGCGAACTGATCGACGTGTTCGCGGCCGACATGCGCGACTTCGTACGCCGCCAGGGCCTCGCGGGCGCCGTCGTGGTGAACGTCGCCTCCACCGAGCCCGCCCCCGCCGACGGCTCCCTGCCGCCGAGTTCCCTCTACGCGGCGGCCGCCCTGCGCGCCGGCTGCCCCTACGTCAACTTCACCCCCTCCGCGGGCCTGCACCACCCGGCGCTGGCCGAACAGGCGGCGACGGCCTCCGTCCCCCACGCGGGCCGCGACGGCAAGACCGGGCAGACACTGCTGCGCTCCGTACTCGGCCCGATGTTCCTGCAGCGCGCCCTCGCCGTGCGCGCCTGGTCCGGCACCAACCTCCTGGGCGGCGGCGACGGCGCCGCCCTCGCCGACCCCGCGGCCGCCGCCGCCAAGAACGCCGGCAAGGAACGCGTCCTCGCCGACACCCTCGGCACCACCCCCGAGGGCGAGGTCCACATCGACGACGTGCCCGCGCTCGGCGACTGGAAGACGGCCTGGGACCACATCGCCTTCGACGGCTTCCTCGGCGCCCGCATGGTCCTGCAGACCACCTGGCAGGGCTGCGACTCGGCGCTCGCCGCGCCGCTCGTCCTCGACCTGGCCCGGCTGGTCGCCCGCGCCCGGGAGAGGGGCCTGTCCGGTCCGCTGGGCGAACTGGGCTTCTACTTCAAGGACCCGGTGGGCAACGGCCCGTCCTCGCTGGCCGAACAGTACGCGGAACTCAGGCGCTTCGCCGGGCGGCTGCGGGACGACGCTCCCGACCACGGGGCGCGGCGGTGAACCGCACGAGCGCCCCGGCGCAGGACACACCCGCCCCGGCCGGGCCGACGGCGGCGGACGGCCCGGCCGTGGCGGCACCCGGGGACGCCGCCACCCCCCTCTCCCTCCCCGGCCCCGCGCCCCGCACCTCCCGCCCCCGCTCCGCCCGCCTGGGCGCCTGGGCCGAACTGCTGCGCCTGCCCGCGCTGTTCACCGTCCCCGGCGACGCCCTGGCCGGCGCGGCGGGGGCCGGCGCGCGCCCCGGCCCCCGCACCCTGCTCGCCATCGGATCCTCCCTGTGCCTGTACGAGGCGGGCATGGCCCTGAACGACTGGGCGGACCGCACCGAGGACGCCGCGGAACGCCCGCACCGCCCGCTTCCGTCCGGCCGCATCCGCCCGGCCGCCGCCCTCACCGCCGCCGGCGCCCTCACCGGCGCCGGACTGGCGCTCGCCGCCGGTGCGGGACGCCCCGCCCTCGCGGTGGCCGCGCCCCTGGCGGCGACCGTCTGGGCCTACGACCTCGCGCTGAAGCACACACCCGCCGGTCCCGCGGCCATGGCCGCCGCCCGCGGACTGGACCTGCTCCTGGGCGCGGCCGCCACCGGCGGCGGCATCCGGACGGCGCTGCCCTGCGCCGCGCTGCTCGGCACGCACACCCTCGCGGTCACGGCCGTCTCCCGCCGGGAGACCACCGGCGGTTCGGTCCTGGCCCCGCTGGCCGCCCTCGCGACGACGGGGGCGCTGACGCGGCTGGTCACCCACCGCCGCGCCCGACTCCCGGCAGGCCGGCGGGCAGCAGCCGTTCCCGGCCCGCCGGGCTCCGGCCCGGCCGGAGGCCCGCCCCGGGCCACCGACGTCCTCGCCACCGCCCTGGGCGCCGCCTACGCCGTCACGGCCGCCCGGCCCTACTTCCACGCCGCACTCAACCCCTCGCCCCCGCTCACCCAACGCGCCGTCGGCGGCGGCATCCGGGCCACGATCCCGCTCCAGGCCGCGCTCGCCGCCCGCTCCGGCTCGGCCGGCACCTCCCTGCTCGTCGCGGCCCTGGCCCCGGCCGGCCGGATGTTCGCGAGGAGGTCCGGCATGAGGAAGGTGAGCATCACGTGAACCGGAACCCGGACGGCGCCCCTCCGTCCCCCCTCCGCTTCGGCTACGGCACCAACGGCCTCGCCGACCTCCGTCTCGACGACGCCCTCGCCCTGCTCGCCGACCTCGGCTACGACGGCGTCGGACTGACCCTCGACCACATGCACCTCGACCCGCTCGCCCCGGACCTCGCCGCCCGCACCCGCCGGGTCGCCCGACGCCTGGACGAACTCGGCCTGGGCGTCACCGTCGAGACCGGCGCCCGCTATGTGCTGGACCCGCGCCGCAAACACGGCCCCTCGCTCCTGGACCCCGACCCCGACGACCGCGCCCGCCGCGTGGACCTGCTCGTCCGGGCCGTCCAGGTCGCGGCCGACCTCGGTGCGCACGCCCTGCACTGCTTCAGCGGCACCGTCCCCACGGGCACGGACGAGGACACCGCGTGGAAGCGTCTCGCCGAGGCACTCACCCCCGTCCTGGACGCCGCCGCCGCCACGGGCATGCCCCTCGCCGTCGAACCGGAACCCGGTCACCTCCTCGCCACCCTCGCCGACTTCCACCACCTGCGCCGCAGCCTCGGGGACCCCGAACTCCTGGGCCTCACCCTGGACGTCGGCCACTGCCAGTGCCTCGAACCCCTCCCACCCGCGGACTGCGTCCGCGACGCCGCCCCCTGGCTGCGCCACGTCCAGATCGAGGACATGCGCCGCGGTGTCCACGAACACCTGCCCTTCGGGGACGGCGAGATCGACTTCCCGCCCGTCCTCGCGGCCCTCGCGGCCACCGGCTACCAGGGCCTGACCGTCGTCGAACTGCCCCGCCACTCCCACGCGGGCCCCCACTTCGCCGCCCACTCCCTCCCGTTCCTCCACGCCGCGGCCCACTCCCCGGCGACCGCCGCCACCACCGCCACCGTCCCCGCCACCGGCGCCGCTTCCGCCGCCGCCGGTGTCGCCCCGGGCAGCCACACGGTCACCGGCCCTGCCCCCGCCGCCTCCGACGCTCGCATCGCCCCCGTTCCTGACGGCGCGCACCCCGGCACCGCTTCCGGTGCCGGGGGCGGTGCCCCGGGTGATCACATGGCCACCACCACTGTCCCCGGCGCTCACACCGCTACCGGCACCGGCACCGGCAGCGCCGGAACCGTCCTGGACCGTCACACGGCCACCGACCTTTCCCCCGACGCCCCCGGTTCTCACACGGCCACCGACCCTGCCGCCGCGGCCGCTTTCGCCCCCGCACCCCCGCCAGGCGACCCCTCCGCCACCCCCGAAGGGAGCAGCACCCCGTGAACCACTCCCACGCCGCCCCGGCCACCCCGGAGGCAGCCCCCACCACCGGGCCCGGGGCAACCCCCCGGCCCCCGGGGACCGCAACACCGGGAACCCCGGCAGCCGACGGCACCACCCCCGCCACCCCTGCCGCCCTCCCGACCGCCGAGCTGCACCGCCTCCTCTCCGCCCGTCTCGACGGAGCCGCCCGCGCCTGGCTGGACCAGGCCCTCGACGAGGCCACCGCCCACCCCGGCACCCACGGCCCCATCTCCGTGTGGGAGCTGCGCCTGGCCGAGGCCGGCCGCCGCTGCGGCGCCGCCCACGCCGACGCCGCCCGCGTCCTGATCCTGCACGCGGCCCACGCCGACACCGAGGCGCTGACCCGGGTCTACCACCAGGGCACCGCCGACGAACGCCGGGCGGTCCTGCACGCCCTGCCCCACCTCGTGTCCGGCCCCGAGGCCCGCCCACTCGTCGAGGACGCCCTGCGCACCAACGACACCCGGCTCGTCGCCGCCGCCGTCGGCCCCTACTGCGCCCGGCACCTCGACGCCCACGCCTGGCGGCACGCCGTCCTGAAGTGCCTGTTCACCGGCGTCGCCCTGGACCGGGTGGCGGACCTGGCCCGGCGGGCCCGCGGCGACGGCGAACTCGCCCGCATGCTCGGCGACTACGCCGCCGAGCGCACCGCCGCCGGCCGCCCCGTCCCGGAGGACCTCCACCGCGTACGGACCCTGGCCCTGGCCCCGGCCGGGCCCGCCGCCGCTGCCTCCTCCACCCCGAGTCACACCGCGGACGACCCCCACGGCAAGGAGTCCTGATGCGCCTCTTCGACCCCCACATCCACATGACGTCGCGGACCACCGACGACTACGAGGCCATGTACGGGGCGGGCGTCCGCGCGGTCGTCGAGCCCGCCTTCTGGCTCGGCCAGCCCCGCACCTCGCCGGCCTCCTTCACCGACTACTTCGACTCCCTCCTCGGCTGGGAACCCTTCCGCGCCGCCCAGTACGGCATCGCCCACCACTGCACCATCGCCCTCAACCCCAAGGAGGCGAACGACCCGCGCTGCACACCCGTCCTCGACCTGCTGCCCCGGTATCTCGTCAAGGACAACGTCGTGGCCGTCGGCGAGATCGGCTACGACTCCATGACACCCGCCGAGGACACCGCGCTCGCCGCCCAGCTCCAGCTCGCCGCCGACCACGGCCTGCCCGCCCTGGTGCACACCCCGCACCGCGACAAGCTCGCCGGACTGCGCCGCACCCTCGACGTCGTCCGGGAGTCCGCGCTGCCCATGGACCACGTCCTGGTCGACCATCTCAACGAGACCACCGTCAAGGAGGCCAAGGACAGCGGCTGCTGGCTCGGCTTCTCCGTCTATCCCGACACCAAGATGGACGAGGAACGGATGGTCGAGATCCTGCGCGCCCACGGCCCCGAGCGGGTCCTGGTGAACTCCGCCGCCGACTGGGGAAAGAGCGACCCGCTCAAGACCCGCAAGGTCGCCGACCTGATGCTCGCCGAGGGCTTCACCGAGGACGACGTCGACCGCGTCCTGTGGCGCAACCCCGTCGCCTTCTACGGACTCGGCGGCCGGCTCACCCTCGACGTCACCGCCCCCGAGGCCACCCACGAGGGCAACTCCATCCAGCGCGGCGTACCCAGGGACGAGCCCCCGCGGACGGCCGGCGTCGCCGCCGCGGAGGCGTGAGCCATGCGCTTCCGCCACCCCGACGGGTCCACCGTCCACCTCGCCTACTGCACCAACGTCCACCCCGCCGAGACCCTCGACGGTGTCCTCGCCCAGCTGAGGGACCACTGCGAACCCGTCCGCCGCCGGCTCGGCCGCGACCGGCTCGGCATCGGCCTGTGGCTCGCCAAGGACGCCGCGCGCGCCCTGGTCACCGACCCGTCCGCCCTGCGCGGCCTGCGCTGCGAACTCGACCGGCGCGGACTCGAGGTCGTCACCCTCAACGGCTTCCCCTACGAGGGGTTCGGCGCCGAGGAGGTCAAGTACCGCGTCTACACACCGGACTGGGCCGACCCCGAACGCCTGGAGCACACCACCTCCCTGGCCCGCCTCCTCGCCGGACTGCTCCCCGACGACGTCCCCGACGGCAGCATCTCCACCCTGCCGCTGGCCTGGCGCACCGTCCACGACGCGCGGCACGCCGAAGCCTCCCGCACCGCCCTGCGCACCCTCGCCGAACGCCTCGACGCACTCCAGGAACTGACCGGACGCTCCATCCGCGTCGCCCTGGAACCGGAACCCGGCTGTGTCGTCGAAACCACCCACGACGCCATCGAACCGCTCACCGCGATCGGCCACGACCGCATCGGCGTCTGCGTCGACACCTGCCACCTCGCCACCTCCTTCGAAGATCCGGACACCGCCCTGGACGACCTCACCCGGGCCGGCGTCCCCGTGGTCAAGTCCCAGCTCTCCGCCGCCCTGCACGCCGAGCAGCCCCATCTGCCCGAGGTCCGCGAGGCCCTGCGCGCCTTCGCCGAGCCCCGCTTCCTGCACCAGACCCGCACGTCCACCGCCGCCGGACTGCGCGGCACCGACGACCTCGACGAGGCCCTGGCCGGCGACACCCTCCCCGACGGGGCGCCCTGGCGCGCCCACTTCCACGTCCCCCTGCACGCGGCTCCCACCGCACCCCTCACCTCCACGCTGCCCGTACTGAAGACCGCCCTGACCCGGCTCGTCGGCGGTCCGCAGCCGCTCACCCGCCACCTGGAGGTCGAGACCTACACCTGGCAGGCCCTCCCACCCGAGCTGCGGCCCAGGGGCCGCGCCCAGCTCGCCGACGGCATCGCCGCCGAACTCACCCTCGCCCGCGATTTGCTGACGGACCTAGGCCTGAAGGAACTCCCGTGACCGCAGACCGTGCAGACAGCGCAGACCGCGCAGGCCTCACCGCCGAACCCGCCCCGGAACCCGCCCCGGAAGCCGCGATCACCGGCCCCACCCCCCTCCTCGTCCTCGACGTCGTGGGCCTCACCCCCCGCCTCCTCGACCACATGCCCCACCTCAAGAGGCTCGGCCAGACCGGCTCCCGCGCCCCGCTCGGCACCGTGCTGCCCGCCGTCACCTGCGCCGCCCAGTCCACCTTCCTCACCGGCAGCCTCCCCTCCGAACACGGCATCGTCGGCAACGGCTGGTACTTCCGCGAACTCGGCGACGTCCTGCTGTGGCGCCAGCACAACGGCCTCGTCTCCGGGGACAAGCTCTGGGACGCCGCCCGCCGCGCACACCCCGGCTACACCGTCGCCAACATCTGCTGGTGGTACGCCATGGGCGCCGACACCGACATCACCGTCACCCCCCGCCCGGTCTACTACGCCGACGGCCGCAAGGAACCCGACTGCTACACCAGGCCCCCGGCCCTGCACGACGAACTCACCGAAGAACTGGGCACCTTCCCGCTCTTCCACTTCTGGGGCCCCGGCGCGGACCTCGTCTCCAGCCAGTGGATCATCGACGCGACCCGCCACGTCAACCGCACCCGCCACCCCGACCTGACGCTCTGCTACCTCCCTCACCTCGACTACGACCTGCAGCGCTTCGGCCCCGACGACCCGCGTTCCCTGAAAGCGGCCGCAGACCTGGACGCCGCCCTGGCCCCGCTGCTCGACGACGCCCGCACCGAGGGCCGTACCGTCGTCGCCCTGTCCGAGTACGGCATCACCCGCGTGAACCGGACCGTGGACATCAACCGCGCCCTGCGCCGCGCGGGTTTGCTGGAGGTGCACACGCAGGACGGCATGGAGTACCTCGACCCGATGGCCTCGCGCGCCTTCGCCGTCGCCGACCACCAGATCGCCCACGTCTACGTGCGCCGCCCCGAGGACCTCGACGCCACCCGGGCCGCCCTCGAAGGACTGCCCGGCATCGACCAACTCCTCGACGACGAGGGCAAGAAGGCCCACCACCTCGACCATCCGCGCGCCGGTGAACTGGTCGCCGTCGCCGAACCCGACGCCTGGTTCACGTACTACTACTGGCTCGACGACGACCGCGCGCCCGACTTCGCGCAGCTCGTCGAGATCCACCGCAAACCCGGCTACGACCCGGTCGAGCTCTTCATGGACCCCCTCGACCCGTACGTCAGGGTGAAGGCGGCCACCGCACTGGCGCGCAAGAAACTCGGCATGCGCTACCGGATGGCGGTCGTGCCCCTCGACCCGTCACCTATTCGGGGCAGCCACGGCCGCCTCCCGGCGAGCGACGACGACGGTCCGCTCCTCATCTGCTCCACCCCCCGCGCCCTCGGAGACCGCGTCGCGGCCACCGATGTCAAGCAACTCCTGCTCCACCTCGCCGGACTCGGCTGACGCACCACCACGTACGCCCTTCCAAGAGCCGGCATCCAGCCACCGAGAGTGAAACACACGGCACTGACAACGGCCGTTCCGGGCGCCACCGGAACCGGCCACGACCCAGAAGGCAGGCCACCCGTGACCCCGTACTCCGACCCCTCCCGCACCGAGGCCACCCCCACCCCGGCCACCGACGCCCCGGACGAGGCACTGCGCCGCTCCCTGGGCGTGCACCGGCGTCGTTTCCTCACCACCTGCACCGCCGTGGCCGCCGGAGCCGTCGCGGCCCCCGTCTTCGGCGCCGCCCCCGCCCTGGCCCAGGACCACGGCAGAGACCACGGCCACGGCCACGGCGGGCAGGCACTCGTCCCGCCGCACAAGCGCGGCATCATCCTCTACACCGTCCGCGACGCCACCGGCCGCGACCCCCTGTCCACCGACCTGCCCTCCGGCTTCCGCGAGGTGTTCAAGCAGCTGGCCCGCCACGGCTACCGCCAGGTGGAGTTCGCCGGCTACCACCAGCACGCGAACGCGCCCGGCGGCGCCAGTCTGGAATCCGTCGCGGGCGCCAGGCTGCTGCGCTCCTGGCTCGACGAATACGGCCTGCGCGCCCAGGGCAACCACGGCTTCATCCCGTCCTCCTGGCCGTTGACCACGGCCGACCTGGACACCTTCAAGAAGCACCTCGAAATCGCCAACATCCTCGGCCTGGACCACATGGGCACCGGCGGCGACCCCACCGGCAGTTCCCACCGCGCCGGCTGGGACGTGGCCGCCGACAAGTGGAACGCCCTCGGCGCGATCGCCCGCCGTGAGGGCATCAAGCTCTACACCCACAACCACGACGGCGCCTACGGCTTCCTGCTCGACGGCGGCCCCCTGGACGGCCAGGGCCGGCCGACCCGCAGTTCGGGCATCCGGAAGCTGGAGTACTTCCTCGAGGTCACCGACCCCAAGGCCGTCTGGCTGGAGATGGACATCTTCTGGGCGCACGTCGCCCAGTACAAGTTCCACACGTACACCGCCCACGACGGCTCCACGCGCAGGAACGTCTTCGACCCGGCCGGCCTGGTCGCCCGCAACAACAAGCGCTACCCGCTGTTCCACGCCAAGGACGGCGTCGTCAGCACGACCAACGGCATGGGCTACGAGATGGTGCCCTTCGGAACCGGCGTCATCGACTACACCACGTTCTTCTCCCGGGTCGGGCAGCGGAACTACCACAACCCGATGGTCGAGGACGACACCGCCCCGAGCGCCACCGACCCCGCGCAGTCCCTGCGCGAGGCCAAGATCAGCTACGACAACCTGGCGGCCCTGCGCAAGCGCCGCCGCTGACCGGGACCGCTGACCGGGACCGCTGACCGGGACCACGGACCGGGACCACGGAC
>NZ_JBHXQZ010000058.1:0-51647 GCF_042717095.1 Streptomyces sp. NPDC058632
GGGTGCGGTGCGGGTGCGCACCGCACCCCGCCACCCATGGTCAGGCGACGCGCATCCAGTACCGCATGGCAGCACGCACCAGTTCCTCCACGGCAGCGGCCAGCAGAGCCATGACGACCACGGTCAGCGCCGCTGTACCGTGCCCCACGATGAAGGCGCCGACCACGGCCACGACGACGATCAGTACGAGCGGCACCACGGCCTTGATGGCCCGAGGCGGGAGGGACCAGGCATCATGGGTGATGACAATCCTCATAAGGATGTCCTTTCCGTCTTCGCACACAGTGCGGGGATGGTTGAGCCGCACCACCCTGCCGGGCGTCCAACCATGCAGGGTGGTGCGGCGGTTACGTCACACACCAAGTCCGGGTTACACCCGAACCGTGATGACACTGAAGACCATACAGTGCGAAGCTAGCTTCGAAAAGCACGCCCTACTCCAACTGTCTTGCCGAGGACGGAGAGTTGATCCGCTTCCCTGACGACGTCACGGCACCCGGTGGGGCACCCCGCCGGTCTCGTTTATCGTCGGAAGTATGCGTCTGAGCACTGTGATCCTGCCGATCCATCGATGGAACGACGGACAGAGGTTGTGGCAGAGAGCCGAGGAACTAGGCTTTTACACTGCGTACACCTACGACCACCTGTCCTGGCGGACCTTCCGGGACGGCCCCTGGTTCGGCGCGGTACCCACGCTCACCGCCGCCGCGGCGGCCACCGAACGGCTCCGGCTCGGCACGCTCGTCACCTCGCCGAACTTCCGGCACCCGGTGACCCTGGCCAAGGAGTTGATCTCCCTCGACGACATCTCGGGCGGGCGCTTCACCCTCGGTATCGGCGCGGGAGGCACCGGTTTCGACGCCACCGCGCTCGGCCAGGAGCCGTGGACCCCGCGCCAGCGGGCGGACCGCTTCGAGGAGTTCGTCCCGCTGCTCGACCGGCTGCTCACCGAGGACACGGTGTCGTACGAGGGCGACTTCTATGCGGCACACGAGGCCCGCGGCATCCCGGGCTGCGTGCAGCGGCCCCGGCTGCCGTTCGCCGTGGCCGCCACCGGACCGCGTGGGCTGCGGCTCGCCGCCCGGTACGGGCAGGCGTGGGTGACCGCGGGCGACCCCAAGCTGTACGAGAACGGCACACCCGAACAGTCGGTGCACGCCCTTCGAGGCCAGTTGGAAAGGCTGGCCAAGGCCTGCGCCGAGACCGGGCGGGACATGGCCGGGCCGGACAAGCTCCTGCTCACGGGATTCACCCCGGACCGGAGCCGCCCGCTGGAGTCCCTGGACGCGTTCGTCGACTTCGCGGGCCGCCACGCGGAGCTGGGCTTCACCGAGCTCGTGCTCCACTGGCCGATCCCCGAATCGGACTTCGCGGCGGACCAGAAGACCTTCGAGCGGATCGCCATGGAGGCGCCGGTCCAGCTGGACTGAGCGGGCCGCTCACCAAGAGCGGTCCTCACTCACATGTGCGGAGTGCCGCACGCCCGTGCGGACTCATACGGGACAATGGTCGGGTGACCTCAGTGACCGCACAGCCCGAGACCCCGGGCTCCCCCCAGTTCTCGACCTCGCTCGAGCGGGGAGGCAGCCCTGTCACCCCGCCACGGCTCATCGCCACCGACCTCGACGGCACCCTGCTGCGCGACGACAAGTCGGTGTCCCCCCGTACGGTCGCCGCACTGGCCGCCGCCGAGAGGGCGGGCATCGAGGTCTTCTTCGTCACCGGCCGCCCGGCCCGCTGGATGGACGTCGTCAGTGACCACGTCCACGGCCACGGGCTCGCCATCTGCGGCAACGGTGCCGCTGTCGTCGACCTGCACGGCGGTCCCGGTGCCCACCGCTTCGTGAAGGTGCGCGAGCTGGCCCGGCAGAACGCGCTGGACGCGGTACGCCTGCTGCGCCAGGCGGCGCCGGGCACCGTGTACGCCGTCGAGCAGACCTACGGCTTCCACCAGGAGCCGGCATATCCGAAGCTGCACATGGAGATCCCGGACGTCCGCGCCCAGGCCGAGGACCTGCTGGCACCGGAGGGCCCCGCCGCCGGCGAGCCGGTGCTCAAGATCCTCGCCCACCACCCCGAGCTCGACCCCGACGCGTTCCTCACGCTGGCCCGGCTGGCCATCGGCACCTGCGCCAACGTCACCCGTTCCAGCCCCAGCGCCCTGCTGGAGATCAGCGGACCCGACGTGTCCAAGGCCAGCACGCTCGCCCTGTGCTGTGCCGAGCGCGGAATCTCTCACGAGGAGGTCGTGGCGTTCGGGGACATGCCCAACGACATCGAGATGCTGACCTGGGCGGGCCGTTCCTACGCGATGGGCAACGCCCACCCGGACGTCCTCTCCGCCGCCTCGGGGCACACGGTCGCCAACAACGAGGACGGCGTGGCCGTGGTGATCGAACAGCTGCTGGCCCAACGGTCCTGACCGGGCCCGGTACCCGGTCAGAGGGCCACCCCGCGTTGCGCCAGCCACGACACCGGGTTCACCGCCGAGCCCATCTCGGGCGTGACCCGCACCTCGAAATGCAGGTGCGGCCCGGTGGAGTTGCCGCTGGTCCCGGACTGACCGATCCACTGACCGGGCGAGACGCGCTCGCCCTGGTCCACGGCGACGGCGGCCAGGTGGGCGTACTGCGTGTAGTAGCCGCCCGCGTGCTCGACCACGATCTCGATACCGAACGCCCCTCCGCAGGACACCTTCACCACCTTGCCCACGCCCACGGACCGCACCGGCGTGCCGATCGGCACCGCGAAGTCCTGGCCGGTGTGCCGGCTCGCCCAGCGTGCACCGCCGCTCCCGTAGGACGCGGACAGCGCGTAGGTCTCCACCGGTGCCACCCAGGAGTCGATGAACACGGTCTCCGGCTGGTCGAGCCGCACCGCACCACGGCAGGAGCCGGCCGCCACCGAGGTGTCGGCCTGGCCCTGGAGCTGCCACCGAGCCGTCTCCAGCTTCTGCTCGATGCCACTCTTGAGATCGGCGAGTTCCTTGTTCCGTTTCTCCAGCGCCTTCCACGCCTCCGCCGCCTTCGCCTCGTCGCGGGCGAGCCGGGCCTCGGCCCGCGCGTTCTTCCCGATCGCCTTGTCGAGAGCCAGGTTCGCCTTCCACAGGGCACGCTGACCACGCATCACTTCCTCCGGGTCGTCCGCGAGAATCATGTGCGCGGTCAGCGGCAGTCCGCCGCCACTGCGGTACTGGGACCGTGCGATACGGCCGAGGTCGTCGCGCAGGACCTCGGCCTCCTGGCGCTCCCGGTCGAGCAGCTTCTCCAGCCGTCGCACCTCGGTCCGCTGCCGGCCCGCCTCGCGCCGGCCCGCCTCGTACTTCAGTGTCGTCGCGGCCGCGTCCTCGTAGAGCCGCGCCACCTGCGCGCTGATCCCGGACTCCGGACCGTGACCCGGAGCATGCGGGCCGTCGCCCTCCCCGTCGGTGGGCCGGGCGGCGAGCACGGCGAGCGCGCACAACGGCACGGCGACGAACAACGGATGACGGCGGGTGAGACGCATGACAGCGATCCTGGCCCCCGCTCCGGCCCACAGCCCTGTTCACGTCGTACGCCTGGGGGACCGGACGACCCGGATGGACCAGCGATACCGCCGAACAGAGGTACAGGATGCCGAGATTGACAGCCTGTCAATAGCCCTCCCGTCACGCACGCACGTACCGGGCGGGCACGTGCCTCGTGCCACGTGCCCGCCCGTCGTGCCCGGTCAGCCCACCTCCACCAGCTCCACCAGCTCCACCAGCCGGTCCGACTCGGCCTCCCGCCGCGCCATCCGCCGCAACGGCCCCGCTGCGGCGGCCAGTTCCTCGTAAGCGCCGCGCTGCACCACACGCCCCTCATCCAGCACGATCACCTCGTCCACCGCCTCGAGCCCGGCCAGCCGATGAGTGATCAGCAGCGTCGTACGGCCCTCGGTGGCGGCCAGCAGATCGACGGTGAGCGCGTCGGCGGTCGGCAGGTCGAGGTGCTCCGCGGGCTCGTCCAGCACCAGCACGGGGAAGTCCGCGAGCAGCGCCCTGGCCAGTGCCAGGCGTTGCCGCTGACCGCCGGAGAGCCGCGCCCCGTGCTCGCCGACGAGTGTGTCCAGGCCGTCGGGCAGGCTGTCGGCCCACTCCAGCAGCCGGGCACCGGCGAGCGCGTCGCGCAGTTCTTCCTCGGTGGCTCCGCGCTTCGCGAGCAGCAGGTTCTCACGTACGGAGCTGTCGAAGAGGTGGGTGTCCTGCGCGCACAGCCCGACCAGCCCTCGTACGTCGTCGCCGTCCAGGGCGTACGCGTCCACACCGGCCAGCGTGTACGAACCGGCGCCGGGGTCCAGGAACCGCAGCAGCACCTGTGCGAGCGTCGTCTTGCCGGAGCCGGACGGGCCGACCACCGCGATCCTGCGGCCCTGCTCCAGCGTCAGGTCCAGCCCGGCGAGCGCGTCCCGTTCCCGCCCGGCGTGCCGGGCCTCGAGCCCTTTGACCACGAGTGGGAACGGCGACGCCGGCGCCTGCCGGGGCTGCTCCGGCTCCTGTACAGGCACCGAGGCGTCCAGCACCTCGTACACGCGCTCGGCACTCTTGCGCACCCTCTGCCGGTACTGCACGGCGAGCGGCAGCCCGAGGACGGCCTCGAAGGCCGCGAGCGGGGTGAGGACGACGACGGCCAGTGCCACTCCGTCCAGCCGGCCGGCGGCCACCGCCTGGGTGCCGACGACGGCGGCGGCTGTGACGGTCAGGCCCGAGACGAGTGCGATGAGCCCGTCGCCGAGGGCGGTGGCGGTGGCGGCGCGCGAGGCGATCCGGGTGAGCACACCGTCGGCCCGCCGGGTCTCGGCGGTCCGCGCGGGCAGGGCCCCGGCGACCGTCAGCTCCCCGGTCCCGGTGAGCAGGTCGGTGACCTGGGTCGCGAGGGCTCCGCGGGCGGGCGCCAGCCTGCGCTCCGCACGCCGGGCCACCGCGCCCGTGAGGAGTGGCAGGGCCGCCCCCGCCACGAGCAGCCCGACCGCGAGGACGGCACCGGCCTCGGGGAGCAGCCAGGCCGTGAAGCCGACGGAGAGGGCCGAGACGACCACCGCCGCACCGGCCGGCAGCAGCCAGCGCAGCCAGTAGTCCTGAAGTTCGTCCACATCGGCGACCAGCCGGGAGAGCAGATCGCCCCTGCGGACCCCGCGCAGTCCGGCGGGCGCCAGCCGCTCCAGCCGCCGGTACACCGCGACCCTCGTGTCGGCCAGCATCCGCAGCACCGCTTCGTGCGACACGAGCCGCTCGGCATACCGGAACACGGCCCGCCCGATGCCGAAGGCCCGGGTCGCCGTGACGGCGAGCATCAGGTACATCACGGGCGGGTGCTGCGAGGCCCGGGAGATGAGATACCCGGACGTCGCCATGAGGCCCACGGCGCTGCCCAGCGCGAGGCTGCCGAGCAGCAGCGCGAGCGTGAGCCGCCCCCGGTGGGCACCGGACAGGGCACGGACGCGGGCCAGCACGCCACCCGCTCCGGCCGCCGCGGCCGGATCGGCCGGCGCCGGGCTTTCGGAGTCGGCGGGCTCGGCCTCCTCCACCTGTTCCCAGTCGAGTGCGGGCCGGCCGTCGGCCCGTTCCCGGCCGGCACCGAGAACGGTGTCACCGTGCTCGGGCTGCGGCCGGTCACCGGGCACGGGTTCGGTCAGCCGCACCACGCGGTCCGCCACCGCGAGCAGCGCCGGACGGTGCACCACCAGCAGTACCGTCCGTCCGGCCGCCAGGCGCCGTACCGCCGTCACGACCTCGGCCTCGGTGGCGCCGTCCAGTGCGGCCGTCGGCTCGTCGAGCAGCAGCACGGGCCGGTCCGCGAGGAACGCACGGGCGAGCGCGAGCCGTTGCCGCTGTCCCGCGGACAGTCCCGCCCCGTCCTCACCCAGCACCGTGCCGGTTCCCTCGGGCAGCGCGTCCACGAACTCCAGGGCGCCCGCGTCCCGCAGAGCCCGGCGGACGGCATCGTCGTCCGCGTCGGGCCGGGCCAGGCGTACGTTCTCGGCGACCGTCCCGGCGTACAGGTGCGGTCGCTGCGGCACCCAGGCCACCTGGCCGTGCCACAGGGCCGGATCGATACCGGTGAGATCGGTTTCCCCGATCCGGACCCGCCCCCCGGCCGGCCGCACGAAGCCCAGCAGCACGTTCAGCAGCGTCGACTTGCCCGTCCCGCTCGGCCCGACGAGCGCGACCGTCTCCCCGGGTTCGACGGAGAACGACACGTCCGACACGGCGTCCGACGACCGTCCGGGATAGCGGACGGTCACGCCCTCGAAGGACAGGGCACCCGACGGCACCGCCCCGGTCCCCGGTGCCGGAGCGGGTGTCTCCAGGACCTCGAAGATCTCCTCTGCGGCGGCCAGTCCCTCCGCCGCCGCGTGGTACTGCGTGCCGACCTGACGCAGGGGCAGATAGGCCTCGGGCGCGAGGATCAGGATGAGCAGGCCGATGTACAGGTCCATGTCGCCGTACACGAGCCGCATGCCGATCGTCACGGCGACCAGTGCCACCGAGACGGTGGCGAGGAGTTCCAACGCGAAGGAGGAGATGAAGGCGATCCGCAGGGTCCGCATGGTCGCCCTGCGGTACTCGGCGGTGATCTGCCGGATCGACTCCGCCTGCGCCTTGGCCCGTCCGAACACCTTCAGCGTCGGCAGTCCGGCCACGACGTCCAGGAAGTGACCGGACAGCCGGGACAGCAGCTCCCACTGCCGGTCCATCCGGGACTGGGTGACCCAGCCGATCAGCATCATGAAGGCCGGGATGAGCGGCAGGGTGACGACGATGATCGCCGCCGAAACCCAGTCCTCGGTGACGATTCGCGCCAGCACCGCGACCGGAACGACCACCGCGAGCCCCAGCTGGGGCAGGTAGCGCGAGAAGTAACCGTCGAGGGCGTCGACCCCGCGGGTCGCCAGGGCGACCAGCGAGCCGGTCCGCTGCCCGGTCAGCCACCCCGGGCCGAGTGTCGTCGCCCGCTCCAGCAACCGGCCCCGAAGCTCCGACTTGACCGCCGCGCTCGCCCGGTGCGCGGCCAGCTCGGTGAGCCAGCCGACCAGGGCACGGCCGACCGCGACACAGGCCAGAAGCACCAGGGGAGTGCCGAGGTCTGCCACGGCCATGCCGTGCTGGAAGGAACCCACCACCACCTCGGCGATGAGCATGGCCTGAGCGATCACCAGCACCGCGCCGACGACACCCAGGGCGACCACCGCCACCAGGAAGAGCCGTGTGGCACGGGCGTAGCGGAGCAGTCGCGGATCGATTGGTTTCACGTGAAACACACCTCAGTGCACGGGATCGGCGATGTGCTGGGTGCCGATCCGCTTGCGGAAGACCCAGTACGTCCAGCCCTGGTAGACCATGACGAGCGGCGCGGCGATCACCGTGAGCCAGGTCATGATCGTCAATGTGTAGTCGCTGGAGGAGGCGTTGGTGACGGTGAGACTCCAGTCCGCGTCCAGCGTGGACGGCATGACGTTCGGGAAGAGCGTCAGGAAGAGCATCGTCACGGCGGCCACGATGGTGACACCGGACAGGGCGAACGACCATCCCTCGCGCTCTGCCTGGTTCGCCACCAGGGCGGCGACCAGGGCGGCGACCGTGACGACCATCGCGACCAGGCTCGCGCCGTCACCGCGCTCGATCTGCGTCCACACCAGGAAGACCAGTGCGAGGACAGCGGTGATCAACCCTATTCGCAGGGCCATCTGCCGGGCCCGGCTCCGGATGTCGCCGACGGTCTTGAGCGCGGCGAACACGGCGCCGTGGAAGGTGAAGAGCGTCAGCGTGACCAGACCGCCCAGCAGCGCGTACGGGTTGAGCAGGTCCCAGACGTTGCCCACGTACTCGAACTCGGCGTCGAGCTTCACTCCGCGCACGATGTTGCCGAACGCCACGCCCCAGAGGAACGCGGGGATGAGCGAGGTCCAGAAGATCGCCGTCTCCCAGGTGCGCTGCCAGCGCTCCTCCGGCCGCTTGGCCCGGTACTCGAAGGCGACACCGCGGATGATCAGGCAGACCAGGATGACCAGTAGCGGCAGGTAGAAGCCGGAGAAGAGCGTGGCGTACCACTCGGGAAAGGCCGCGAAGGTCGCGCCGCCGGCCGTGAGCAGCCATACCTCGTTGCCGTCCCAGACGGGGCCGATGGTGTTGATCAGCACCCGCTTCTCGGTGCGGTCACGGGCGAGCAGCCGGGTGAGGATCCCGATCCCGAAGTCGAAGCCCTCCAGGAAGAAATAGCCGATCCACAGGAAGGCGATCAGAACGAACCAGACGTTGTGCAGTTCCATGACTCTGCGGCTCCCTCGGGCCTAGTACGAGAAGGCCATCGGCTTGTCGGCGTCCCGGAGATCGCCACCGATCTTCGTGGGCGGGTTGAGATCGGCCTCGGTGAGTTCGGGCGGGCCCGCCTTGACGTACTTGGCGAGCAGCTTGACCTCCACCACGGCCAGAGCGGCGTACAGCAGGGTGAAGACGGTCATCGAGATGATGACCTCGGCCTGGGACACTCCGGGAGAGACCGCGTGCCGGGTCTGCATCACGCCGTAGACGACCCAGGGCTGCCGGCCCATCTCGGTGAAGATCCAGCCCCAGGCGTTGGCTATCAGCGGGAAGGCCATGGTCCAGAGCGCCAGGAGCCAGTACAGCCGGGTGAGCCTCGCGCCCAGCGGCTTCTTCAGCAGCACCAGGTGCGGCACCTCGTCCTCCCCGGTGCGCAGGACGGCGGGCAACAGGAACCTCTTCCTCGTGAGCCAGAGCCCCAGCAGCGCGAGCGAGAAGGAGGCCATGCCGAAGCCGATCATCCAGCGGAAGCCCCAGTAGGCGACCGGCACGATGGGCTTGTAGTCACCGGGGCCGAACTGCTCTCGCAGGGCTTCATTGGTGTCGTTGATGCCGGGCACGTACGAATCGAAGTCGCTGTGGGCGAGGAAGGACAGCAGCCCGGGTATCTCCAGGGCGACCTCGTTGTGCCCCTTGTCGACGTCGCCGTACGCGAACACGGAGAACGGCGCCGGACTCTCGCCCTCCCACAGGGCCTCGGCGGCGGCCATCTTCATGGGCTGCTGCTCGTACATGACCTTGCCGAGGGTGTCTCCGCTGATCGCGGTGAACATGCCTCCGACCGCCATCGTGACCAGGCCGAGCCGGAGCGACGTCCGCATCACCGGGATGTGCTTCTTGCGCATCAGATGGAAGGCGGCGATGCCGACCATGAAGGCGCCGCCGGTCAGTGCGGACGCCGAGAAGCTGTGGAAGACCTGGTTGAGCGTGGTGTTCTGGGTGAGCACCAGCCAGAGGTCGGTGAGTTCCGCCCGGCCCTTCTCCTCGTTGATCCGGTAACCGACCGGGTGCTGCATCCAGGAGTTGGCCGCCAGGATGAAGTACGCCGACAGCAGCGTGCCGAGGGAGACCATCCAGATACAGGCCAGGTGGATCTTCTTGGGCAACTTGTCCCAGCCGAAGATCCACAGGCCGATGAAGGTGGACTCGAAGAAGAACGCGACCAGGGCCTCGAAGGCGAGCGGGGCACCGAAGACGTCACCGACGAACCGTGAGTAGTCGGACCAGTTCATGCCGAACTGGAACTCCTGCACGATGCCGGTGACCACTCCCATCGCGATGTTGATCAGGAAGAGCTTCCCCCAGAACTTCGTCGCCCTGAGGTACTTCTCCTTCCCGGTGCGCACCCAGGCGGTCTCCAGCCCGGCCGTGAGAGCGGCCAGCGAGATCGTCAGAGGAACGAAGAGGAAGTGATAGACGGTGGTGATACCGAACTGCCATCGCGCCAGTGTCTCCGGCGCCAGAGCCAGGTCCACGTCGCCGCTCCTTACATCGCCGTGGTCACAACGACCGTTTGACCCTGTTCGCCCCCCACATCTCGGAGGAAACAGGATGCGCTTGTGAACGCGTTCACATTCACAAGCAATTATGACCTACTGCTTTTCGCATCCGGAAGGGGGGTCCCCTGTGACGTCAACCCCTTCTCGGCGACCGGGAAGCACAGGAGTGCCGGGCGACGGCTGACCCGTGACCCGGCACTCCTGAACCTGCTCCTGACCGTGTGCGGCTACAGCCGCTACAGCTCCTTGCGGAAGGCTTCCGTCACCTTCAGGAAGATGTCGTTGGCCTCGGTCTCGCCGACCGTCACTCGTACGCCCTCACCGGCGAAGGGCCTGATCACCACACCCGCCCGCTCACACGCCTCCGCGAAGGCCGCTGTGCGCTCCCCCAGCCGTAGCCACACGAAGTTGGCCTGGGTCTCGGGAACCTTCCAGCCCTGGGCGCACAGCGCTTCCACTACACGGTTGCGCTCACACACCAGCGAGCCGACCCGTCCGATGAGCTCGTCCTCGGCGCGCAGCGAGGCGACCGCAGCGTCCTGTGCGACCTGGCTCACACCGAACGGCACCGCCGTCTTGCGCAGCGCCGCGGCCACCGGCTCATGGGCGATCGCGAAGCCGATCCGCAGTCCCGCCAGCCCGTAGGCCTTGGAGAAGGTCCGCAGGACGCAGACGTTGGGCCGCTCCCGGTAGAACTCCACCCCGTCCGGGACTTCGGGGTCACGGATGAACTCGCGGTACGCCTCGTCGATCACCACCAGGACATCACGGGGCACCCGGTCGAGGAAACGCTCCAGCTCCGCCCGCCGTACCACCGTGCCGGTCGGGTTGTTGGGGTTGCAGACGAAGATCAGCCGGGTCCGTTCGGTGATCGCCCCGGCCATCGCGTCCAGATCGTGCACATCGCCCGGCGTCAGCGGCACCTGCACGGCGGTGGCGCCGCTGATCCTGGTGATGATCGGGTACGCCTCGAACGAACGCCACGCGTAGATCACCTCGTCGCCGGGGCCCGAGGTGGCCTGCAGCAGCTGCTGGGCGACGCCGACCGAGCCGGTGCCGGTGGCCAGATGCGAGACCGGGACCGCGAAACGATCGGACAGCTCCGACATCAGAGATGTACAGGCCATGTCGGGGTAGCGGTTGAAGGCGGACGCCGCGGACGTCACGGCCTCCATCACCCCCGGCAGCGGTGGATAGGGGTTCTCGTTGGAGGACAGCTTGTAGGCCACCGGGCCCCCGCCCGCCGCCGGCTTTCCCGGCTTGTACGTGGGAATACCCTCCAGCTCGGCGCGCAGCTTGGGGCTCGTCTCGCTCACCGCAGTCCTCCTCCGAAGACCGGCGGTCCTTGACCGCCGCCGACATCCAATACTGCTCACCTTAAGAGGATTCGGCGTCACTGCGTAGACGCGTACAGCGGCGGTACGGACGGGCCTGCCGAGGTTCGGGTCATGGTGCGGAGCGGCGTGCGCGTCGGCGGAGACCTCGTGGTCCGCGCCGGCGCGGGCACCGAGGGGCGTGGCGGCCTCACGGGAACCGTCGGAATGATCAGCCCCCTGAACCGCATCAGCCCCTTCAGCAACAAGGGCATCACCCTACGAAGGCGCACAAAGGGCGTCCGCGCAGGGGGCGCGCCTCACATATATCTACGCGCCGGTGGCTCGCGCCGTGGCGCGCATCCCTCGTGCAGGTGAGTTGAGACCTCTTCGCAACATCGCCCCCTCGGCAGGCCCGCATGCGCCGACACGCCAGTTCTTGACATTGGAACGTTCAACATCCTTGCTTTCCAAGGGGATTACCGCTTAACGATCATGCAGAAACGTGCCTGTCGATGCATGCATATGCGTCCGCCCTACCCCACCGCATGAGCCCTACTATCGGCTCGCCATGACAGCAGCAGGGAAGCACCAGGTGAGCCGCGCGGAAACCTCACGCCGAAGCAGCAGGCCGGGTCGGGCGGGCATCAGGGACGTGGCCGCCGCAGCCGGAGTATCCATCACGACCGTCTCCGATGCCCTCAACGGCAAGGGCAGACTCCCGGACGCCACCCGGCGCCACGTCCGCGAGGTCGCCGACAGACTGGGCTACCGTCCCTCGGCCGCCGCCCGTACGCTCCGCACCGGCAAGTCGGGGCTCATCGGCCTGACCGTGACCACGTACGGGGAAGAACCTTTCACCTTCACCGAGTTCGCGTACTTCGCCGAGATGGCGCGCGCCGCCACCTCCGCCGCGCTGGCCCGCGGCTACGCCCTCGTGATCCTCCCCGCGACCTCCCGCCACGACGTGTGGTCCAACGTCGCCCTGGACGGCACGGTCGTCATCGACCCCTCGGACCAGGACCCGGTCGTCAGCGAACTGGTCCGGCAGGGTTTACCGGTCGTCTCCGACGGCCGCCCGGCCGGCTCGCTCCCGGTCACGGCCTGGGTGGACAACGACCACGAAGCGGCGGTCCTCGGGATCCTCGACCACTTGGCCGACGCCGGTGCCCGCCGCATCGGCCTGCTGACCGGGACCACGACCGACACCTACACCCACCTGTCGACCACCGCGTATCTGCACTGGTGCGAACGCGTCGGCCAGGATCCGGTGTACGAGGCCTATCCCGCGCACGATCCGTGCGCGGGCGCCGTCGCCGCCGACCGGCTGCTCGCCCGTCCCGACCGCCCGGACGCCGTCTACGGCCTGTTCGATCCGAACGGCACCGATCTGCTCGCCGCCGCACGCCGCTACGGCCTGCGCGTCCCGGACGACCTGCTGCTGGTCTGCTGCAGCGAGTCGACCGTCTATGCCAACACCGAGCCGCCCGTCACCACGCTCTCGCTCAAACCGCGCCGCATCGGCACGGCGGTGATCCAGCTGCTCATCGACGCGATCGAGGGCGTCGACCCCGAGCACACGGTGGCGCAGGTCATACCCACCGAGCTGATCGTGCGCACCTCGTCGCAGCGCCGCCCGCCGCGCACGACGGTCAGCCCGCCGCGGTCACCGGAGCGGACGTGACGGAGCGCGGGGCTCGGCAGAAGGGCGGAGGAGGAGGCAGCGGTGGCAGAGGCGGCTCCCGGAGGGGATCATCCGGCCGGGTTCGCGCCGGGCGGGGCAGCGGCTCCCGGAGGGGTGGAGCCACCGCTTCCGCGGGAGTGGTGCGGCGCCGCACTCCCGCGGCCCTCCCGCAGTTTTCCTCCGCCGCTCCTTCGGCTTCCCTCGGAGCTCCCCTCCGCGGAAAACGGGCCGGCCTTCCGAGGGCAGCGACCGCGGTCCCGTGAGGAGCCCGCGCCGCCGGACGGCGCCCGGGCGGACCGAAGGCCTGACCAATCAGGAAAAAAGCCGCGGTGAACCGGAGTCGTGCCCGATTCACCACCCCTGGGTCATCACACGGCGCGATCCACATTCCTATGATGGGCCCACGACACCGCGGGCCGCTGCGACCAGGCAGTCCGACGCGGTGCAGTTGCGGCTTGATGGTGGAGGGGTCGATGACTCAGGGGGCCGGTCAGGGACCCGAGGTGGAGCGCACAGCGACGGTGCGCGACTTCCGGGTACCCGCTTACGTCCACGAGACCGGTCCGTACGCCCACAGCATGCACCCCGGCGATGTGGCCCCGCCCTCCGAGGCGAGCCACCCGGAGGGATACACGCCCACGCGACGGGACCTCCCGGTCATCAATCGGGGTGACACTGTGCAGGTGACCGTCGACCCCGCGTCCGTGACCGCACCACAGCCCGCCCCCGGGCCCGGGCCGCTCTACGTGGTCGGTGACGTCCACGGCTACCTCGACGAGCTGGTGGCCGCCCTCCAGGAGCAGGGCCTCGTCGACTCCGCGGGCCAGTGGTGCGCCGGCCCCGCGCGGCTGTGGTTCCTCGGCGACTTCACCGACCGCGGTCCGGACGGCATCGGCGTCATCGACCTCGTGATGCGCCTGTCCGCCGAGGCCGCCGCGGCCGGCGGCTACTGCAAGGCCCTGATGGGCAATCACGAACTGCTGCTGCTCGGCGCCAAGCGGTTCGGCGACACCCCCGTCAACTCCGGCGCGGGCACCGCCACCTTCCAGGCCGCCTGGCTGCTCAACGGTGGGCAGAAGACCGACATGGACCGCCTCCAGGACCACCACCTGCAGTGGATGGCCCGCCTGGACGCCGTCGAGGCCGTCGACGACCACCTGCTGCTGCACTCCGACACCACCGCCTATCTCGACTACGGCCGTTCCATCGAGGAAGTCAACGACACCGTCCGCGAGACGATCACCCGCAACGACGCCGACGAGGTCTGGGACCTCTTCCGCAAGTTCACCAAGCGGTTCTCCTTCCGCGACGAGGGCGGTGCCGAAGCAGTGCGCTCCCTGTTGGATACGTACGGCGGCACCCGGGTCGTTCACGGCCACAGCCCCATTCCGTATCTGGTGGGCGAAGTAGGCTCCGAGGACGGGGAGGACGACAACGGTCCCGTCGTCGAGGGTCCGCACGTCTACGCCGAGGGACTGGCCATCGCGATGGACGGTGGCGTGACGATGGCCGGAAAGCTGCTGGTCCAGCAGCTGCCGCTCGCGAAGTGAACAGGTGCCGGACCGGGTCTCCCCGGGCCGGCCCGGCACCGGACCGAGGCCAATTTCGGTAAACCCCCTGTCACGGCGCACCGTCGGCGCTCTACCATCGGCTTATCCGTAGCAGGCTCCCCTCCGTTTCTGCCCAACGGCTCGTCAGCATGCCGAGCCACAAGCCCTACGGAGCATCGGGGGATGCACATGAACAGCGTTCCGCAGCATCTGTTGACCGAGGACCGCCAGGATTACGTGCGGATTCTCGATGAGGTGCTGCGCTCCGCACCACAACGCCCGGAACTGACCACTGTCGGACAGCGGCTCACCTCCGAACAACTACGCACGATGGCGCTCAACGCCACCGCGATCATCACGGCGGCCGCGGCGACCGAGTACCAGCACTACACCAAGGTCCGCGAGGAACTGCGCCGGCCGCCGGCGTCGTCCGCCCCGTCCACGCGCTCGTCCGAGCCGGAGCCGGGTACGGCGGGTATCGCCACGACCATGGGAGAGGTCGCCGAGACCGCCGGCGCGGGTGCCGTCGCCGTCGTCGCCGTTCTGGCACCTGTTCTGGCCGGAACCGCGGCCGCGATATTCCTGCTCGTCGGTTACGTCCTGCGCATGCTCGACCCCGGCGCGGCCTTCGCCCGGACCATGCTCACCACGGGCTGGACATTCGGCGCCGTGACCGCGGGCGCCATCCTGGTCGCCGCGGTGGGCCTGCTGCTCACCGCACTGCGCAACAAGCCCTCGGCCCGAAGCGGGCCGTACGGCGAAGCCGACAAGGAGATGACCCTGGCCAGGGAAGCCTGGCACGAGGCACTGCTGGAGCGGGGGATCGTCCCGTTCCTGCGGGACGCGCTCGCCGACCCGGGTACGGCGGCCGCACTGCACTATGCGGCACCGGCCGAACCGGCCGGCCGTATCCCGCATCTCGGTTACGACCGGCCAGGGTTCACCAGCCCCGGCGAGGGTACGAACCGCCGCCGACGCCCGAGCTACTCGAGTCCGGACTACACCAGCCCGGACTTCGGAGGGCCGGAACACAAGCCGGAGTAGCCGAAGCAACCGAATAAGCCGGCCCCACCGGAGCCGGTCGAACCGGATGAACCTGCCGGATGGACCACGGTATTCGGACGGCCCGGCCGTCGGCTTGCGCTCCCTCACCTGCGGAGCCCGTTCCCGAGGCTCCGCACCGAGGGGCGTGAGCCGGGTGCCCGGCGCGCCGCCCTGTGTGCCCTTACCGGCCTGGGCCATGGCGGTCAGGAACGGAGAACGCCCGCCCGGCCCGCTGCGGTGATCCACTGAGGGAACTCGGACAGCAAGCGGTCGTACAACTCCGGGTCCGGCACGGTGCCGATGTCGTCGACGGCAAAGAAGCCGACGTTGTCGACAAGGCGTCCGGGCAGCGTGTCGAACCGCTCCAGCACGCCGTAGTTCGCCCGGCCGAGGCCCACGAACTGCCAGAAGATCGGTTCCTCCACCGCTTCGCGGAGCTCCCGCTCGATCTCTGCGTTCCGGTAGACACCGCCGTCGGAGAAGAACAGCACGAGCGTCGGGGCCGCCGCGGGGCTGTGCCTGACGAACGAGCGGACCTCGGCGATGACCTTCTGCTCCTCGTTCTGGATACCGACCTCCCGCATGTCGACCTGGCTCGGGTCCAGCCCTTTCTTCCGCCCGCGCCGGAAGAGGCTCATCTCTCCCACCCGTACGTGCAGCCGGAGCCATTCGGGCAGCTCGCCCAGGAGCAGGTCCGGCAGCCGCGCCGGATTCGAGGCGAACGTCCAGGCCTGCATCTCACCGTCGTCGTCCAGCTGCGCGGCGACCGCGGCCATACGTTCGACGACGTCCGCCACAACTCCCCTGGAGTACAGGAAGGACATGGAGCCGGAGGCGTCCAGTACGAGGATGACGCGCGCGGTGACCCCGGCGGCCCCGTGCTTACGCAGACTGACTGCCACCTGCTCCTTGCGCAGTGACAGCCGCTTGCGCATGTCCACCGGAAGCCGCTCCTCGCCCTTGGTGAGCCGCGGAGCGGCCGACGGCGCAGAGGACGGAACAGGGTGTCCCGGGGCGGAGGCGGCGGGCGCGCCCGAGGGCTGGGACTGGGACGGGGACTGGGGCGGGGACTGGGTGGCGGGTACTGCCGGCGGGACCGGCGGCACCGCGAGGGCGGCAGGAGGCGTCGTCACGCCGGGTGCCGTGGTGGAGCCGTCAGCCGTCGCGGAGGCCGCTGCCGCCGGGGAAGTGTCGTCCACGGTGATGCCGAAGTCGGTGGCCAGCCCGGCGAGCCCCGAGGCGTACCCCTGCCCCACCGCGCGGAACTTCCACTTTCCCTGGCGCCGGTACAGCTCGCCGCCGATGAACGCGGTCTCCGTCCCGGCCACCATGTCGAACCGGGCGATCTCGGCCCCCACGCCGGCGTCGAGCAGCCTGAGCACCAGTCCCGGCACCTGGCCGAACGTCCCGCCGTCGGACGACGCGCACAGCACGATCCGCTCGACGGCCGGTTCCAGCAGACGCAGGTCCACCTCGATCGTGTCGGTCGCGGCGCCGGCGGCGCTCCGCTTCCCCAGGTGCGTCACGGCGTCGGAGGTGTGCCGCGGCTGGTTGTAGAAGACGAAGTCGCCCTCGTCCCGCACCCGCCCGGTCTCCGTGAGCAGCAGAGCCGACGCATCGATGTCGGGCACACCGGCCCCGGCCGCCCAAGCGAGCTCGACGTGCACCGCCTGGGCATCGACGGGAAGGTTGGACCCCTTGCTCATTGATCTCGCTGTCATGGCATCCAGTCTGCCGACCCGTCCTCCCGGGAGGGGAGGGGGCAGGCCCGAACGGCCCGCCCCCTCGTCCTTCCCGTCCGCTCGTTCGTTCAGTACGTCTCAGTCCGCCAACGGCAGGTACACGCGGTTGCCTGCCTCTGCGAACTCCTTCGACTTCCGCAGCATCCCCTCGGCGATCTCCTCGGCCGACACGCCCTCCGCCGAGGTCCCGCCGAACCGCTCCGTGATACTCCGGCTGATCTTCATGGAGCAGAACTTCGGCCCGCACATCGAGCAGAAGTGCGCAGTCTTCGCGGGCTCCGCCGGCAGGGTCGCGTCGTGGAACTCGCGTGCCGTGTCCGGGTCGAGGGCCAGGTTGAACTGATCCTCCCACCGGAACTCGAAACGCGCGTCGGACAGGGCGTCGTCCCACTCCTGCGCCCCCGGATGCCCCTTGGCGAGGTCGGCGGCATGGGCGGCGATCTTGTAGGTGATGACACCGGTCTTGACGTCGTCACGGTCGGGCAGGCCCAGGTGCTCCTTGGGCGTGACGTAGCAGAGCATCGCCGTACCCCACCAGGCGATCATCGCCGCACCGATACCGGAGGTGATGTGGTCGTACGCGGGCGCGACGTCCGTCGTCAGCGGGCCGAGCGTATAGAACGGGGCTTCATCGCAGATCTCCTGCTGGAGTTCGATGTTCTCCTTGATCTTGTGCATCGGGACATGTCCCGGGCCCTCGATCATGGTCTGCACATTCAAATGCCTGGCGACCCGGTTGAGTTCCCCGAGCGTGCGCAACTCCGCGAACTGGGCCTCGTCGTTGGCGTCGGCGATCGAGCCCGGCCGCAGACCGTCGCCGAGCGAGTAGGTGACGTCGTACGCCGCGAGGATCTCGCAGAGTTCCTCGAAGTTCTCGTACAGGAACGACTCCTTGTGGTGCGCCAGGCACCATGCCGCCATGATCGAGCCGCCGCGCGAGACGATGCCCGTCTTGCGGTGGGCGGTGAGCGGCACATACGCCAGCCGTACGCCCGCGTGGACCGTCATGTAGTCCACGCCCTGTTCGGCCTGTTCGACGACCGTGTCCTTGTAGATCTCCCAGGTCAGCTCCTCGGCCCTGCCGTCGACCTTCTCCAGTGCCTGGTAGAGCGGCACTGTCCCGATGGGGACGGGGGAGTTGCGCAGCACCCACTCCCGGGTGGTGTGGATGTTGCGGCCGGTGGACAGGTCCATGACCGTGTCGGCACCCCACCGGGTCGCCCAGGTCATCTTCTCCACCTCCTCCTCGATGGAGGAGGTCACCGCGGAGTTGCCGATGTTGGCGTTGACTTTCACCAGAAACCGTTTGCCGATGATCATCGGCTCGATCTCCGGATGGTTGACATTGGCAGGCAGCACCGCGCGGCCTGCCGCGATCTCCTCACGCACGACCTCCGGCGACACGTTCTCCCGGATGGCCACGTACTCCATCTCGGGCGTGATCTCGCCGCGGCGTGCGTACGCCAACTGTGTGACCGCCCCGCCCGCGCGGCCCCGGCGCGGCTGACGTGGCCGGCCGGGGAACACCGCGTCGAGATTGCGCAGTCCACCGCGTGGCGAGGTGTGCTTGATCCCGTCGTCCTCGGGGCGGACCGGACGACCCGCGTATTCCTCGGTGTCACCGCGCGCGATGACCCAGTTCTCCCGCAGCGGCGCCAGCCCTCTGCGCACATCGGTGTCGACCAGGGGGTCGGTGTACGGGCCCGATGTGTCGTACAGCGTGACCGACTGCCCGTTGGTGAGGTGCACCTGACGGACCGGCACCCGCAGGTCGGGGCGTGTGCCCTCGACATACACCTTGTGCCAGCCGATGGACTTCCCGTCCTCCTCCCGCACCGACGCTTCCGTCGGATCCTGGGTGGAGGCAGGCGTGCGTGCGTCCTTGTTGGTCATGAGACCTACTCCCTACGCCGGCATTACCCGGTAACAGGTTCAGCGGTCGACGCAGCGGCTTCCGTCCGTCGGCGTTCCGTGTGAAACATCACTCGGACAACGGTGATGTTTCATGTGAAACGTCGCTGGGACAGAGGTCAGCGCCCTCTCAGCCCGGTGCTCCGAGCTCCCGCGTGTACAAAAGGTGCCTCCACGCTAGCGGGAATTCTGGCGCGGTGAACAGAGGGCCCTCGTTGTTCTTGCGATGATCGGGCGGTGACCTCGACGCAGCCTCCCCCGTACCCGCCGCCCGAACCACCCCGCGGCTCCGGCGCCCGAACCGGCGGCGACCGTGGCAGAGGGCCCGCGCCCGACAACGGCCTGAACCGTGGGGAGGACCAGGGAGACGGTCCCGGCTCCGGAGGCTGGTTCGGGCATGGACACGATCCCGGCGAGGCACCTGCGGCACAGAGCCACCTGCCCGGCCGGGTCCCGGCTCACGGGCCGAGGCAGGGCCGGGGAGGGCAAGGCCGAGCCCGCGGCCAGGATCACGGTCCGGGTCATGACCACAGACCGGACCCCGGTGGCGGGGGCCGCGGGCGTGGCCCGAACTCCGGTGACGGACCGAACTCGGGCGGTGGACACGGCGGTCCGCCTCCAGGCGACGGCGGGCACCAGCACAGTCCGGGCTCCGATGGCGGGAACGGCCACGGGCACAGTCACAGCCACGGCCCGGCCGCCCCTGTCTCGAAGCACCTGCGCAAGGTCATCGCGGCGGTCCTCATCCCGTTCGGCGCTGCGGTGCTGATCGGTCTCGCGGTGCTGTGGCCGGGTGGCGCACCCGGCCACGAACGCACCGGTGTCGGCTTCGACCGGCAGACGCAGCAGGCCACGGTCACCAAGGTGGACGAGGTGAGCTGTTCGTCCGTCAACGCGTCCGGAGGCGTCCCGACCGGCGACACCTCGACGGCCGAGGGATCCTCCGCGCAGCAGCAGGCGGACGGCACGTGCAAGAAGGCGACGATCAGGGTCGACACCGGCGACGATGTGGGCCGCACCTTCACCGAGATCGTGCAGCCGGACCAGTCACGGCAGCTGAGCGAAGGCCAGGAGGTCGTGGTCGCCTACGAGCCCTCCGCTCCGAGGGATCTCCAGTACTCGGTCGCCGATGTGAACCGGCGCGTGCCGCTGGCCCTGCTCGCCGGTATCTTCGCGGTCGCCGTCGTGGTCGTCGGACGGCTGCGCGGTGTGATGGCACTGGTCGCACTGGCGGTCAGCTTCCTGGTGCTGAACTTCTTCATCCTGCCCGCGATCCTGCAGGGATCGAACCCCTTGGCCGTGGCGGTGGTGGGGGCGAGCGCCATCATGCTGCAAGCCCTGTATCTCTGCCACGGACTGTCGGCACGCACCTCCGTGGCGGTGCTCGGCACCCTGATCTCGCTGCTGCTGATCGGCATTCTGGGCTCGGTCTTCATCAGCTGGGCAGCGCTGACCGGCGACACCGACGACAACACCGGGCTGATCCACGGCCTCTACCCCGACATCGACATGAGCGGTCTGCTGCTGGCCGGCATCATCATCGGATCACTCGGTGTGCTCGACGACGTGACGGTCACGCAGACGTCGGCCGTCTGGGAACTGCACGAGGCCAACCCGTCGATGGGCCGGCGCGGACTGTATCGCGCGGGCATCCGCATCGGCCGCGACCACATCGCGTCCGTCGTCAACACCCTGGTCCTCGCCTACGCGGGCGCCGCGCTGCCCTTGCTGCTGCTGTTCTCCATCGCACAGAGCAGTGTGGGGACGGTCGCCAACAGCGAGCTGGTGGCGCAGGAGATCGTGCGTACGCTGATCGGCTCGATCGGTCTGGTCGCCTCGGTGCCGGTCACCACGGCGCTGGCCGCCCTGGTGGTCTCGGCCGACCGTCCGACGGCTCAGGCGGCCGAGGAAGGCGTCCGGGCGGCTCCGGCACGCGGCGGGCGGGGCAGGCGCCGCAAGCACTGACCCGTTGCGCCGGACCGCACCGTCGGCTCGTGACCGTCCGCGGTCCCTCCCCCGGCGACCCGCCCTCCGACAGCCGGCCACCAGGGCGGCCCGGTCCCCGTTGCGGAAGCGTTCCTGCACGGTGCGGCGGAACGTGCTGGCTCGTTCCGCCACCGGCTACCCGGTGGCGGAACGCTTCACCCGGCGCCCTGCTCCGCCAGGATGCGGTCCAACGCATCGTCGAGATGGGCGTCGAAGTCGGCGAGCGCCCCTTCCTGGCCCAGCGGCACCAATTTGTCGGTGCGGTCGAGGAAGGCCACGAGCGGCGCCGTCGACGAGCGGAACAGCGCGTGGTCACCGCCGACCTGAAGCCGGATCAACACCTCGCCCAGGGCGTCGGGGTCGACCGGCGATACGCGTACGTCACCCTCGCCGCATGGTCTGCCCACGCCGTCGATCAGCAGCTCCCGGCCGAACGCCCAGGTCACCGGCGCGTCACCGGGAAGATGGAAGGTCAGCCGTACGGCGTAGGGATCACAGGTGTCGTAGCGGAGCTCCACCGGGATACGGAAGGACAGCTCCTCCGACACGAGAAAGCTCATCATGACCTCTGCCTGCACGGACTCGCGCATCGCCTACCCCGTCTTCGCTACGGACCGGCCGGGAATGGACCCCTGGCACTAGGTGAATCTTGCTCAACGTACACGGTAAATCACAAGGAGTAAGTTTTCAGATGCTGATAGAGAGCGCCAACGGCCCCAGCAGACGGCCCACTTCCGTCTGCAACTGCTGGGCGGCAGGGCGCAGCCGGTGGACCTGATGCACCGGCAGAGAGACGGCGACCGTCGCGGCCGTGGCACCGGCTGTGATGGGGACGGCCGCGCACACCGTGCCCAGCGCGTACTCCTGACGCGCGAACACCGGCTCCATGCGACGCGTCCGCTCCAGACGCCGGAGCAGGCTGTGCCCGTCGCGCACGGTGTACGGCGTGACAGGCTGCACGGGGTAGCGGTCGAGGTGGTCCCGGCGGGCGGCCTCGTCGAGCTGGGAGAGCAAGCACTGCCCGATGGCGTGCGCATGACCGGTCGCGCGGAAATCGGCCCGTTCCTGGACCGCGGGATGGCCCGGGGTGTCGGAGACGCACACCAGGTCGATCTCGCCCTCGTGGTACACCGCGTAGTAGACGGGAGCCCTGATCGCGTCACGCCAGCGCGCGAGCGCGTCGACAATCGTGCTGCGACGTTTCTGCGGGGCTCCGGTACTGGTCAGCCGCTCGGCCGCGTCGCCGAGGAAGAACAGCCCCTTGTCGCGGCGCAGATAGCCCTCGTGCACCAGGGTGCGCAGCAGGTGGTAGGCCGTGGGAAGCGCCAGCCCCGTCTCTCGGGCCAGCTGTTTGGCCGGGGCCCCGCACTCGTGCCCCGCGACGGACTCCAGCAGACGCATCGCGCGTTGCACCGAGCCGATGAGGGTCGCGGTGGGCGCCGGCTCGGACGCCGCCCGCGCACGGGGCTGGCAGGGAACGGCGGACAGATGTGCGGGGACAGTGGCAGCCGTGGCCAAGGGTCACTCCCGGAGCGAGGGGGCAGCCCGTGCGGGGGAACACGGGTGGGGGTGTACGCCGCTCGCGGGGATCGTCCCCGCATGGCTTTCCGGACTCTAACCGTCTGTCACCGCGGACAGACGGTCCGTCCGGGAAACTTCCCCCGCCCGAGGGAACCGGCGCCGGCTGTCACCGCTTCACCGGCTCCCCGTGGGGCTCACCAGTCGCCGCGTGACGTCGAACTCGACGTGAACTTCCGTACGACGTAGATGAGTCCGCCGACCAGGGCGACGAAGACCAGCACCTTGAAGAGCAGCCCGATCACGAAGCCGACCACGCTGGCTATCAGGCCGCCGAACACGACCAGGGCGATGACGGGCACCGCGATCCACTTCACCCACCACGGCAGTCCCATGTAGATCTCTCGCATCGCCTTCGTCCTTACCTGCTCCGCCCGTCTCGTACCGGGTCGCGTGAATGATGTCCTGCACTCGATGCTAGGGCGGCAGGAGCCCTGCCGGGGGCCTCGGATCCCTTGTCCGCCCCTGAGCGGTCCCCTAGGGAACCCCGAGACCGCAGCTCAGCTCTCGGCCGGAAACCGCAGCTCAGCTCTCGGGCGGAGAGAACACCACCAGGACCCTCAGGTCCTCACTGATGTGGTGGAACTTGTGCGCGACACCGGCCGGCACGTACACGATGCTGCCGCGGGCCACCTGCGTGGTCTCCATGCCGACGGTGATGGCCGCCCTGCCGCTGACGACGAAGTACACCTCGTCCTGGCCGTGCGGCTGCTGCGGATCCTGCCCGCCCGCGTCCAGGGCGTACAGGCCGACCGACATGTTCCGTTCCCGCAGGAACTGGAGGTAGGCGCCCTCGTTGGCGGCGCGTTCGGCCTCCAGTTCGTCCAGCCGGAATGCCTTCATAGCCTTGTCCGCCCCTGCCTCAATGCTCATGTCCGGTCCTGTCTGCCACGATCAGACACATGAAGAATTTCGTAGTCAAGACGATCGCCAACGCCGCGGCCCTCGCGGTCGCGGTGTGGCTGATCGACAAGATCACCCTGTCCGGCGACAGCACGGGCAAGGAGATCGGTACCCTCATACTCGTCGCGTTGATCTTCGGTGTGGTGAACTTCCTGGTCAAGCCACTCGTGCAGCTCCTCAGTCTCCCGCTGCTCATCCTGACGCTCGGGCTGTTCACGCTGGTGGTGAACGCCCTGATGCTGCTGCTCACCTCCTGGCTCGCCGACGTGGTCGACCTGAGCTTCCATGTGGAGGGCTTCTGGACGGCCGTGCTGGGCGGTCTGGTCATCTCGGTCGTCTCCTGGGCCCTCAACGTCGTCCTGCCCGACGGAGACTGAGCAGCATGGCCTACCGCGGCTGTCTCGTCTGCACCGGCAACATCTGCCGCTCCCCGATGGCCGAGTCCGTCTTCCGCGCGCGCATCGTCGAGGCGGGTCTCGACGGCGTGGTCGAGGCCGACAGCGCCGGCACCGACGGCCGTCACGCGGGCGACGGCGCCGATCCCCGGGCGGTGGCCGTCCTTGAGGAGAACGGTTACGCCGCCGACCACACCGCCCGGCGGTTCGACCCGTCCTGGTTCGCCCGCCTCGATCCGGTCGTCGCCCTCGACGCAAGCCATCCCAGGACCCTGCGCCGCCTGGCTCCCACCCAGCGGGACGCGGACAAGGTGCGCCTGCTGCGCTCGTACGACCCCGGAGCGGGCGACGATCTCGACGTGCCGGACCCTTACTACGGGGAGACGGACGGCTTCTACGCGTGTCTTGAGATGGTGGAGGCGGCGGGCACCGGGCTGCTCTCCTCGATACGTGAGCAAGCGGAAGGACAGGCGGCATGAACGATCCGACAAAGGACAGCGGCTACGGTGCGGACGCGGGGGAAACGTCTCCCGGTGACGGCACGCGCGCGGTGCGGGCCGGGCTGCCCGAGCCGGTCAAGCACGAGCCGACCTTGCCCGGTCCCGTCTTCGCCGCCCACTTCCACCTGCCCGGCGACCCCACCGGCCCCTACACCTACGGCAGGGACGAGAACCCGACCTGGACGCTGCTGGAGCGGGCCATCGGGGAACTGGAGGCACCGGGACAGGACGGCGTCGAAACCCTGGTGTTCCCCTCGGGCATGGCCGCGATCTCCTCGGTGCTCTTCTCCCAGCTCCGCGCCGGGGACGTTGCCGTCCTGCCGAACGACGGCTATCAGGCACTGCCTCTGGTACGCACCCAGCTGGAGGCGTACGGCATCGAGGTGCGCACCGCACCGACCGGCGGTGACGCCCAACTCGATCTCCTCGACGGCGCGAGGCTGCTGTGGATCGAGACTCCGTCCAACCCCGGGCTCGACGTGTGCGACGTGCGGCGGCTCGCCGAGGCGGCACACGCGCGCGGTGCGCTGGTCGCCGTCGACAACACCCTCGCGACACCGCTCGGCCAGCGCCCCCTGGAGCTCGGTGCCGACTTCACCGTGGCCAGCGGCACCAAGCAGCTCACCGGGCACGGCGACATCCTCCTGGGATACGTCGCCGGCCGCGACGCCGCGGCGATGACCTCGGTACGCCGCTGGCGCAAGATCGCCGGTGCTATTACCGGGCCCATGGAGGCCTGGCTCGCACACCGTTCGATCGCCACGCTCCAGTTGCGGGTCGACCGGCAGAACGCCACGGCGCTGACGCTGGCCCAGGCTCTGCGGGAACGGCCCGAGGTGACAGGGCTGCGCTATCCGGGGCTGCCGGACGACCCCTCGCACAAGATCGCCTCACAGCAGATGCGACGCTACGGATGTGTGGTGTCCTTCACGTTGCCCTCACGCGCGCGTGCGGACCGGTTCCTCGACGCCCTGCGGCTCGTGGACGACGCGACGAGCTTCGGCGGTGTCCGGTCCACGGCCGAACGACGGGGTCGTTGGGGCGGGGACGCGGTGCCGGAGGGCTTCGTCCGCTTGTCCGTCGGTGCCGAGGACCCTGCCGATCTGGTGGCGGACGTGCTGCGCGCACTCGACGAGTCAGCCGGCTGACCAGTCCGTCCGGGCGAGGCACCAGGAACCCGGTGCCGGACGACGGACGGTCCGAGTCTCCCCCCTCATGGCTCGGACCGTCCCGGTTCTGCGCGCACGAAGAACCGCGCGACCAAGGCTAGTTGACTTTACGTCAGCGTCCAATCACTGTAGCGACAGCGACCTATCGACATATTTATAGTTACACCGGAGCGGCAGCGGGGCCGGCAAACGGGAGGGTGTGCTGTGGATCTGGCTTTGCTGCGGACCTTCGTGACTGTGCACCGAGCCGGGTCCTTCACCCGTGCCGCCGCCCTGCTCGGCCTCTCCCAACCGGCCGTGACCTCACAGATCCGGACCCTGGGGCGGCCGTTGTTCCTGCGGCAGGCCCGGGGCGTGACACCCACGACCATCGGGGACGAGCTCGCCCACAAGGCCGCCCCCATCTCGACGCCCTGGTGGAGATCACCGAAACCGGGCTCGACGAGGACTCCTCCTCGCGGACGCTGCACCTGGCGGGCCCCTGGAGTTCACGTCCGAGCGGGCAGTGCCCGTGCTTACCGCGCTGCCCCGCAGGAACGGCCAGAGCCTTGCCCTGCGCGCTTCCTTCGGAACCGCCGAGGAGACGCTGGAAGGGCTGGCCGCCGGGCGGCACGATCTGGCCATCAGTACGGTCCGGCCACGCGGTGCACTGCTCTCGGCGACTCCGCTCTGCGACGAGGAACACGTCCTCGTCGCCGCGCCCCGCTGGACCGAATGGTTCGACTCCGGCAGGGTTCACCCCACGGGGGTATCCGCTCTGGAACAGATCTCGGTGATCGAGGTGCATGAGTCGCTCCCCCTCGTCTCCCGTTACTGGGCCGCTGTCTTCGACTTCCGGCCTGTCACCGCAGGCGCTGTCGTCGTCCCGGATCTACGCGCGGTGCTGGCCTGCGCCGTCGCGGGGGCCGGGCTGGCCGTGCTGCCCAGGTATCTGTGCACGGCCGCACTCGGACGAGGGGAAGTGACCGCCCTGCACGAACCCGCGGTGCCGCCGTTGCGTACGTACTTCCTGGTGGTCCGGAACGGCACCCTGGCCATGCCACATGTCGCACGCGCCCATGAGGCACTGCAGCAGGCGGCCACCGACTGGTGCTGACCTTCGACCGTGCGGCCCGCGCCGGAAATCCGACCGGTGATGTGTCGTGATGTTTCACGTGGAACAAGCTGGGCCAGATTTCCTCCATGACCGTCCGACCCGTGGTCAAGCGCACCGCTCGAGCCGTTCTGCTGGACGACGACCACCTGATCCTGATCAAGCGCACCAAGCCCGGCGTGGATTCCTACTGGGTCACCCCGGGTGGTGGTGTAGAGCCGGAGGACTCGACCGTCGTCGACGCCCTCCACCGAGAGGTGTACGAGGAACTCGGCGCCAAGATCAGTAATGTGGTGCCCTGTTTCGTCGACACGGTGGAACACATCGGCGCGGACGAGAGCGCCACCGGCGTGAAGGTGCAGCACTTCTTCGTCTGCCACCTCGATTCCATGGACCCGTCGTTGCGGCACGGCCCAGAGGTCGACGAGCCCGCCGGCGAGTACCAGATCGTCCGCGTGCCGTTCACTCGCGTGGGCATCGCTTCCGTCCACCTCGTCCCCCTGTCGCTGCGGCACTACCTGGACGGCAACATCGAGGGTGTGCGCGCCCTGCACGCTCCCGACCTGGGGTGACCCACCTGGAAAATTCATCGGTTTCGAGCGTTTCACGTGAAACATTCCCTGCTGGCGACCGCGTTCCGCGCCGGTCTCGGTGTGACCGAAAGGTCGCATCAATCTTCGGAAACAAGTGGACGCCGACAGTCGACGTCGGACAGCCTGACCTGCGTGCCGACACCTCCCCCTGTTTCTCTGCCCATCCGCCGCCTGACACTCCGCGATCTTTCGGCCTGCGCCGACTTGTCCGAGGACCGGGGGTGGCCACGCGAAGAGCACAAGTGGGGATTCCTCCTCTCCGCCGGGAAGGGCTACGGCATCGACGACCCCTACGGCGGACTGGTCTCCGCCTGCGTCGTCACCGAGTACGGACCCCAGGAGCAGCCCACGCTCGGCGCCATCGGCATGGTTCTGGTCGCGGAACGGCATGCCCGGCAGGGCGTCGGACGCCGTCTGATGCGCCACGTGGTCTCGGCGATGGGCTCCACGCCGCTGACACTGCACGCGACGTCCTACGGCCTCCCGCTCTACGAGGAGCTCGGTTTCAAGGTCACCGGCCGGGCGGAGATGCTCCGCGGGCGCTTCGTCCCGGGTGCGGGCGAACCGGTGGCCGGGGTCTCCACCCGAGCCGCGACCGCCAGGGACCTGCCCACCCTCCTCCGGCTCGACGAGGGCGTGTTCGGGGCGGACCGCACACACATCGTCGCCCGGCTGCCCGCATTCGCCGACCAGTTGCGCGTGGCCGAGGAGAACGGCCGGATCGTCGGCTACGCCGCTGCGTGGCCCAACATGGACACTCATGTCGTGGGCCCCCTGATCGCCCGCGACACTCCCACGGCCAAGGCGCTCATCACCTCGCTCGCCGCCCACACCGACCGGCCGCTGCGCACCGACATCGACGTGCGGCACGAAGAGCTGCTTGCCTGGGCGAAGGACCGCGGTCTGGCGTCCATCGCCTTCAACGCGGTGATGACGTACGGGAGCACGGAACTGCCCGGCGACTGGACCAGACGGTTCGCCCCTGTGACAGTCGCGGCCGGCTGACGCCCTCCGGACACGACGACGCCGGTTCCCGTGGGTGCCTGGAACCGGCGTAGAACCGGCGTACGTGCCTGAGGTCCGCCGTTCAGACGAGGGCGTCCACGGCGGCCGTGGCGAAGGAGTGATCCTGCTCCGGCGCGCCGCCGCCGACGCCGATCGCGCCGATCGGACGGCCGCCGCGCTGGATGGGCACGCCCCCGGCGATGAACAGCAACGGCCGGTCCAGTGCGGTGGGCAGGGTGTGGAAGGGCTCTCCGGGCTGTACGGCCTCGACGAGGTGTGCGGTGGGCGCGTTCAGTTGAAGAGCGGTGTACGCCTTGCGGGTGCTGGTCTCGCCGGAGATCAGCACGGCGCGGTCGTCCCTCCGGAAGGCGAGCAGATGCCCGCCCGCGTCCAGGACGGTCACACCGACCGTGGCCCCGGCGGCCTCGGCGGCCTGGTGTGCGGCCATGACGAGGGCTTCGGCGTCGGCGGTGGTGAGCGGGGTGACAACGGTGCTGGTGTCCATGAACAGGTGCTCCTCGGTGTGCGGTGTGTATCGGTGATGCCGCTCGAAGCGGTGAGGTCCGTGAGGGAAGTACTGCTGAGGGTGAAGGCGATACCGACTGTGGCGGCGAAGGGGTCCGCCGGAGGGTACGGAGGCGACCTTGGCCTCTGTGCCCTCAGGGGTTCCGGTCAGTGGGGAGCCGCGGTCTGCCGCTCGGCAGGCACTTGGCCGACTGTCACAGTGCCCAAGGCCTCGCCGCGACGGTCGAGGGCGGCGGAGACGAAGGCCAGCACCAGGGCGCTCGCGGCAAGAACGGCACCGACCCAGTTGGGCGCGGTGTAACCGAGGCCGGCCGCGATCACCAGGCCACCGAGCCAAGCGGACAGGGCGTTGCCGAGGTTGAAGGCGCCTATGTTCACGGCAGAGGCCAGCGTGGGAGCACCGTGGGCCTGGTCGAGAACACGCTTCTGCAGAGGCGGAACGGTGGCGAAGCCCAGACCGCCGATCAGGACGATCGTGACGGCCGCCAGGACCTTGTGGTGCGCGGTCAGGGTGAAGAGCGCGAGGACGACGGCGAGAGCGCCCAGGGACACGTACAGCAAGGGCATCAGGGCGCGGTCCGCGTACCTGCCGCCGACGAGGTTGCCCCCGACCATGCCGAGGCCGAAGAGGACCAGCAGCCAGGTGACCGATCCGTCCGCGAAGCCGGCGACCTGCGTCATCATCGGCGCGATGTAGGTGATGGCCGCGAAGACACCGCCGAATCCGAGGACGGTCATCGCCATGGCGAGCAGTACCTGGACGTTCTTGAAGGCAGCCAGTTCGTGACGCAGCCGTACGCCCTCGGGCACGGGAAGGTCGGGAACGAGCCCGGCGATGCCGGCCAGTCCGATGACACCGAGCGCGGCGACGAGCCCGAACGTGATGCGCCAGCCGACCGACTGGCCGATGAGGGTACCCAGGGGGACACCGACGACATTGGCCACGGTCAGTCCGGTGAACATCAGGGCGATGGCTCCGGCTTTCTTGTCCGGGGCGACCAGACCGGCCGCGACCACCGAGCCGATCCCGAAGAAGGCGCCGTGAGCGAGCGAAGCGATCACCCGCCCGAGCAGCATGACGCCGAAGACCGGGGCCAGGGCCGACAGCAGGTTCCCGGCGATGAACAGTCCCATCAGCAGCATCAGCATCCGCTTGCGGGAGATCTTGGTGCCGAGCACGGTCATCAGCGGGGCGCCGAGCACGACGCCCAGGGCGTAGCCGGTCACCAGATGACCGGCTGTAGGGAGGGAGACCCCAAAGTCGCCGGCGACCTCGGGCAGCAAGCCCATGATCACGAACTCGGTCGTTCCGATCCCGAAGGCCCCGATCGCGAGGGCCAGAAGCGCGAGAGGCATGAGGAGACAGCCCTTCCCAAACGATTGCAGAATCACTTTGCGCGCTAAGACAATAATTGCAAGCGCGGGGTAAGTGCAAGCGCGGTCTATTTCGGTCCTGCTCTACCCTGGTTCCAGCAGCTCCTGGACGGAGGGAAACGTCAATGACAGCCACGGACCCCGTACTCACCTCCCTTGCGCAGGGCTGGTGCGCGCTCTCCCTGCTGCACGGGAGAATCGAGGCCCACATCGAGCGGGCCCTCCAGGCCCGGCACGATCTGAGCGTGCGGGAGTACTCCCTGCTCGACGTGCTGAGCCGACAGCACGACGGCGACGGGGGACATCTCCAGATGAAACAGGTCGCAGACGCGGTCGTACTCAGCCAGAGCGCCACCACTCGCCTGGTCACCCGGCTCGAGGACCGTGGCCTGCTGGAGCGCTACCTCTGCCCTACGGACCGGCGTGGCATCTACACCAACGTCACACCCGCCGGCCTCGCTCTTCTCGAGGAGGCGCGGCCGACCAACGACTCCGCACTGCGCGAGGCACTCGACGTGGCGGCGGAGAACCCCGACCTGGCCCCGCTGGTCCGCACAGTGGAGACACTGAAGGCGTCCGTACCGGCATGAGCCGGCCGCATCGGAACGTGCCCACTGTGTACGTAAGGTGCCGCCATGGGAGATCTTGAGATACGCGCCGCGGCCGCCGACGACATCCCCGCGATCGTCGGCATGCTCGCGGACGACGCACTGGGGGCGCAGCGCGAGTCTCCGGACGACCTCACTCCGTACCTGGCCGCACTGGAGCAACTCAGCGCCGATCCGAACCAGCACGCGGTCGTCGCAGTCCGCAAGAACCGTGTGGTCGGCACACTCCAGCTCACGATCGTTCCCGGGTTGTCCCGGCGCGGCTCCACAAGATCGATCATCGAAGGCGTCCGCGTTCACGCCGACGAGCGCGGCAGCGGCCTGGGAACCCGGCTCATCGAGTGGGCCATCGACGAATCCCGCCGCCGGGGGTGCCGATTGGTGCAGCTGACCTCCGACAACACCCGTACCGATGCCCACCGCTTCTACGAACGGCTCGGCTTCTCGGCTTCCCACCTGGGTTTCAAGCTGGCGCTGTAAGGACGATCCGTGGTGGCTGTTTCACGTGAAACAGCCCCAGGCCCCCACCCCCAGAGGCCCCTAATCCCTCCGAACCCCCTGAGACAGGCCGGATGGGCGGGGATCGGCCCTAGCCGATCCCCTGCCATCCCTCAGGGTCCACTCCGCCCGGCACAGAAGCCCCCTCCTCGTACGGCTGACGGCTGAACACAAAGGATCCGAGGTCCAGATGGCTCACCGATCCGTCCGGCCTCCGTACGGGCTCCAGAAGCTCTCCGGCGTAGTAGCCCTCCAGTCCGGTCCAGGTTCCGTCGCCGTTCGAGTGGAAGCGGGCACGACGGCCCGCACCGGACAGCGGCTCCAACGACAGCAGCCCGTCGACCGGCAGCCGCAGAGCGAAGCCCTGCGTTCCCCAGTACCACTGACCCACCAGCGCCAGCATCGTGGAATCAACCTCCCGCAACGGCCGCCAGGGAGCGGGGATACGCGGTTCCGCCTCGGCGACGATCCGGACGAGATCGGCGGCGACCGGGAACAGCAGCGGCCCCGACGTGCAGTTGGCCAGGACCACCGCAGCCACATCGTCCTCCACGCCGATCACCAGACAGGCGAGGAAGCCCGGCAGGGATCCGGTGTGCCCGACGAGAGCCCGCCCGCCCCGATGACGCAACTCCAGACCCAGGCCGTAGGCATAACCGCTCGCCACGTCCGTCGCCTCCGCCGGCGCCGCGGGCCTCCTCATCTCCCGCAGTGACTCGACACTCAGCACGCGTTCGTCCCCGTTGGCCAGGAAGGCCGCGAAGCGCGCCAAGTCACCTGTGGTGGACCAGAGTTGTCCCGCCGGCGCCATCCTCCCGAGGTCCTCGGCCGGCTCGCGCAGCATCACGTCGGCCCACGGATGCACGGCCCACCCACCCGCATGCGGCGCCTGCGGACGTACACCCGTCCGGTGCAGACTCAAGGGCTCGAGCACGTCACGCCGGAGTACCTCCTCCCACGAGGCACCGCGCAGCTTCTCCACGAGCGCGCCGAGCAGCGCGTATCCGGGGTTCGAGTAGTGGAACCGTCGGCCGACCGGATGCACCCGGGGCCGCTCGCCCAGGACATCGGCCAGGTCGGGCCGCAGTGAGCCGGGAGTGCGCTCCCACCAGGGACCCGGCGTCTCGGCCGCCAGACCGCCCGAGTGCGAGAGCAGTTCGGCAAGGGTCGCCTCCCCCACGCCCGTACCCGGCAGATGCTTCTCCAGCGGGTCCCCGAGGTCGATCACTTCGTCGTCTCGCAGCTGGAGAACGAGAACGGCGGTGAACGTCTTGGTGATGGAGCCGATCCGGTACTGCACGTCCTCGTCCGGCGCATGTCCCTCCACCGATGTCCGCGCCCCTGTCCACACGGCCTCACCGCTCCGTACCACGGTCGCGACGAGCGACGGAGCACGCTCCTCCGCCTGGGCGACGGCGATCCGGTGCAGCAATGCCCGGCGCGTGCCGGCCAGCAATTCTTCCTGATGTGTCGTCATGCCCCCAGTTCATCAGGTGCGGGTTCCGCCCGAACGAAGCCGAGAGCCGGGGCGCCGGAGCCTCCGTCACCGCATCCTTCCTTCATGCTCGTCAGCGGGAGCAGATCACGCTGACGAGCATGAAGGAAGCGAAGAAGGTCCCCTCGGAAAGAGAGGCGAACCAGCGACGGCCACGTTCTTCGCCGATGTGGCCGTCCTGAATGGCCTGTTGCATGTTGCGGCCCAGTCCCAGAGTGTGGTCCGCGTCCTGGAAGTCGAGGAAGACCGGTGTCGTGGCGATCACCGTCTCAACGGTGAAGCCGGCTTGCTCGGCGTAGCGGGCGAGTCCGCGGCCGATGGTGGCGTGACGGACCACTTCCGAGGTGGTGTAGCGCGTGAAGGCGCGGCTTGTGCCGATATCCTCCGCGTCGACGATCAACGTGTCCCAATCGGGTTCGACGAGACCGATGCGCGCACCTGACCGGGTGACCAGGTGGAGCTGTGCCAGGACATCGGCGGGCTCGGCGACATGCATGAGAACCCGATCGATCTTGGCCCGGTCCACCGCCCCCGGCGCGACGGGCAGGCAGTGGGCGTCCCCCTCCCGGATCTCCACTGTCGACAGGTCACTCGTGCGCCGGCGCGCCTCGGTGATCATGGCCGGATCACGGTCGACTCCGATCACCGTGCCGCTGCCGCCCACGCGTTCGGCCAGTTCCGGCAGGTCGGCGCCCGGGCCGCAGCCCACGTCGAGCGCCGTCTGCCCCGCCCGGACGTCCAGCCGGTCCACCAGCTCCCGCTTGTAGCCGCGGCCGGCGCCGGTTGCCGCTCGCAGCATGTAGTCAGCCTGATCAGGTCGGGGCACACCGAGAGTCGTTGACATACGGGAGAGTCAAACACCGCGGCCGACAGCCGTGCCATCCCTTGGCGTTCGGCAGCAAGGGTGTAGGGTCCCGCCGCCGATGACATGTCGATCTTCTGTGACCTGCTGGTTCTCTGTTGTCTCACCGCGATGTCACCCAAGATCAGTCTCAGATCGATGCCATTTCCTCGGCGGAACGATGAGTCTGCGGCTGAGCCACCGAGCACGAGGACTACATGTGAGCTCAGATCGCGCACCGATGAGTCTCCCGCGCCGCGCCGGTCTGTACGCGTGAGACCGACTCACGGAAGGCTGGCGCCATGCGGAAACTGATCTACGGCATGAACCTGACCCTGGACGGCTACATCGCCGCGCCCGGCGACGACATCGGCTGGAGCGTGCCGAGCGACGAACTGTTCCAGTTTTGGTCCGACCAGTTGCAGGCGACCGACCTGTCGCTGTACGGGCGCAAGCTGTGGCAGACGATGAGCTCCTACTGGCCGACCGGCGACCAGCAGCCCAACGCCACCCCGGCGGAGATCGAGTTCGCGCGCCGCTGGCGGGACATGTCGAAGGTGGTGTTCTCCTCGACGATCGACAAGGTCGACTGGAACACCCGCCTGGTCACCGGTGACGCGGTCGCCGAGATCACCCGGCTCAAGGCCGAGGACGGCGGCCCGATGGACATCTGCGGCGCGACGCTCGCCGGGGCGGCCATGCGGGCCGGGCTGATTGACGAGTACGTGCTGGCCACCGCGCCGGTCCTGGTGGGCGGCGGCACGCCGTTCTTCACCGCGCTGGAGAACTGGGTGAACCTGAACCTGGTGGAGACGCGGACGTTTCCCTGCGGCGTGATCCTGACCAGGTACGAGACGAGGCGCTGAGCGCCCGTCCGGGAGTCACGGGCCATATGCTCCGCGGGTGACACCCCCTGGGTGACCCGGACTACCGCCTGAGCCACCCAAACGAGTGAAGCCCCTGAACTGCAAGTCTCATGGCAGTGGCATTTCTGCCATCCATCTGCCAACTGCCGTGAGATTCTGCCAAGGCTTTTGAGACCCTACAAAGGGAATCGTCAGGTCTGCGCCATGTCCACGAAGCGGGAGTAGTGCCCCTGGAAGGCGACCGTGATGGTCGCCGTCGGGCCGTTTCGGTGCTTGGCCACGATCAGGTCGGCCTCGCCCGCACGCGGGGACTCCTTCTCGTACGCGTCCTCCCGGTGCAACAGGATGACCATGTCGGCGTCCTGCTCGATGGAACCCGACTCACGCAGGTCGGAGACCATCGGCTTCTTGTCGGTTCGCTGCTCGGGACCACGGTTGAGCTGGGAGAGCGCGATGACCGGGAGTTCCAGTTCCTTGGCCAGCAGCTTGAGGTTACGGGACATGTCCGAGACCTCCTGCTGACGGCTCTCCGCCCGTTTGGAACCGCCGGACTGCATCAGCTGGAGGTAGTCGATGACGACCAGTCGCAGGTCGTTGCGCTGCTTCAGCCGACGGCACTTGGCGCGGATCTCCATCATCGACAGGTTCGGGGAGTCGTCGATGTAGAGCGGCGCCGCCGACACGTCCGGCATCCGGCGCGCAAGGCGGGTCCAGTCCTCGTCGGTCATCGTGCCGGACCGCATGTGGTGCAGGGCGACCCGGGCCTCGGCGGACAGCAGACGCATCGCGATCTCGTTGCGCCCCATCTCGAGCGAGAAGACCACACTCGGCAGGTTGTGCTTGATGGACGCGGCACGGGCGAAGTCCAGTGCGAGCGTCGACTTTCCCATCGCGGGACGCGCGGCAATGACGATCATCTGCCCGGGGTGCAGCCCATTGGTGAGCGAGTCGAAGTCCGTGAACCCCGTGGGCACACCGGTCATCTCACCGCTGCGCGAGCCGATCGCCTCGATCTCGTCGAGCGCGCCCTCCATGATGTCGCCGAGCGGGAGGTAGTCCTCACTGGTGCGCTGTTCGGTGACGGCGTAGATTTCGGCCTGCGCGCGGTTGACGATCTCGTCGACGTCGTCGTCGGCCGCATATCCCATCTGGGTGATGCGCGTACCGGCTTCGACCAAGCGGCGCAGCACGGCGCGCTCGTGCACGATCTCCGCGTAGTACGCCGCGTTGGCCGCCGTGGGCACCGTCTGGACGAGGGTGTGCAGATACGAGGCCCCGCCGACCTTGTTGATCTCACCGCGTTTGGTCAGCTCTGCGGCGATCGTGATGGGGTCGGCCGGCTCGCCCTTCGCATAGATGTCGAGAATGGCTGTGTAGACGGTTTCGTGAGCCGGCTTGTAGAAGTCGTGGCCCTTGAGGATCTCGACGACATCGGCGATGGCGTCCTTGGACAGCAGCATGCCGCCCAGAACGGACTGCTCGGCCTCGAGGTCCTGCGGCGGCACCCGCTCGAAGGCGGAGCCCGTGCCGTCCCATCCGCCGGAGTCACGGCCGCGGTCGTGCTGCTCGTCGCGGCCCCGGCCCCCGTCCTCACGGCGCCGGGAAGCAGGCAGACGATCACTGGGTCCGCTGTCGGCCCACGGGTCGTCCAAGGGCTCGGAAATGCTCACCGAGCAACCTCCTCCCGTCCGCCGAGCGGACCTCGCCATGCCCCTCTTTTTCTACGGCACGGCACTGACAAATAGGACGCCCGACTCCGGTTGTCGCGCGCCGGTTTTGTGGCCTTTTGGAAACCGGCGGACGGAGCAGGCGCCGGACCACCGTAGGCCCCTCTGCACCGTCAGCCAATCTGGTTATCCACAGGCCATGTGGACGACCGGCCCATTGCTGTGGAGAAGTCCGCCAAACCTGTGCACGACCCGGTGGACAGCCCTGTGAACAAGACCTGCATCGATCTACAACAAAGGCTCTGACCTGGCATTTCATCGTCCACCGCCTGTGCAGAACAAAAACTTTCCCTATCGGCCCAAGATCTCCTCGAGCACTGTACGCAAGCACACACCCTGCGCCATCACGTAAGGGTCCATGCCGCATTGCATCTCTTACCTGTGGACGATTAGATTGGTGCACATGACACAGGCCCCCGCCCGCCCTCGAGCCGTCCGACGGCAGCACGACCGCGAGATCGTCATGCTGGCCGTACCGGCGTTCGGCGCCCTCGTCGCCGAACCCCTCTTCGTCATGGCAGACAGCGCCATCGTCGGCCATCTCGGCACAGCACAACTCGCCGGACTCGGCGTCGCCTCGGCCCTCCTGATGACCGCAGTCAGTGTCTTTGTCTTCCTCGCCTACGCCACCACTGCCGCCGTCGCCCGGCGAGTCGGTGCCGGCGATCTCCCCTCAGCCATCCGACAGGGCATGGACGGAATCTGGCTCGCCCTGTTCCTCGGTGCCGGTGTCGTCGCCGTGGTCCTGCCCGCGGCACCCGCCCTCGTGGATCTGTTCGGCGCCTCGGACACCGCGTCCCCCTACGCGATCACCTATCTGCGTATTTCCTCACTCGGCATACCGGCCATGCTGATCGTGCTCGCCGCGACCGGGGTCCTCCGCGGACTGCAGGACACCAGGACCCCTCTCTACGTCGCTGTCGGCGGTTTCGCCGCCAACGGCGTTCTCAATGTCGCCCTCGTCTACGGCGCCGGTTTCGGTATCGCGGGCTCCGCCTGGGGCACGGTCATCGCCCAGTGGGGCATGGCCGCTGTCTATCTGATCGTGGTGCTGAGAGGCGCGCGCAAGCACGGCGCCTCTCTACGCCCGGATCTCGCGGGAATCAGAGCCTCTGCCCAGGCCGGCGCACCCTTGCTGGTACGGACCCTCTCACTCAGGGCCATTCTGATGATCACCACCGCCGTCGCCGCCCGAATGGGCGATTCCGACATCGCGGCTCACCAGATCATCCTCTCCCTGTGGAGCCTGCTCGCCTTCGCGCTGGACGCCATCGCGATCGCCGGGCAGGCCATCATCGGCCGCTATCTGGGAGCCGGGGACGCCCAGGGTGCCCGCCAGGTGTGCCGTCGCATGGTGGAGTGGGGCTTCGCGGTCGGGGTCGCCCTCGGGGTACTTGTGGTGCTCGCCCGGCCGGTCTTCCTGCCTCTGTTCACCCGCGATCCCACGGTCACGGACACGGCACTCCCGGCTCTGGTGATCGTCGCGCTGTCCCAACCGATCTCCGGCATCGTCTTCGTTCTGGACGGGGTGCTGATGGGCGCGGGCGACGGGCCGTACCTGGCATGGGCGATGCTGATCACCCTGGCGGTCTTCACTCCGTTCGCCCTGCTGGTCCCGGTGTTCGGAGGTGGGCTCACCGCACTGTGGGGCACGATGACGCTGATGATGACCGTTCGGCTACTGACCCTGTGGTTCCGTACCCGCTCGGGCCGCTGGATCGTCACCGGCGCCGCACGCTGACCGTTTCACGTGGAACCTCGTGTTTCACGTGAAACGACGATGGGGCCGCACCCTGAAAGGCGCGGCCCCATCCCGCTGCTACAACGAACAGCACTTACTCCGAGACGACCTCGAGGTCGACCTTGGCGGCAACCTCGGGGTGCAGACGCACGAACGTCTCGTGGGCGCCGAGGGTCTTGATCGGCGCGCCGAGCTCGATGCGGCGCTTGTCGACCTGGGGACCGCCGGCGGCCTTGATCGCGGAAGCGATGTCAGCCGGCGTGACGGAACCGAAGAGACGACCGGCGTTGCCGGAGCGGACCGCGAGGCGGACCTTGACGCCCTCGAGCTGGGCCTTCACCTGGTTGGCCTGCTCGATGGTCTGGATCTCGTGGATCTTGCGAGCGCGACGGATCTGCTCGACGTCCTTCTCGCCACCCTTGGTCCAGCGGATCGCGAGCTTCCGCGGAACCAGGTAGTTGCGAGCGTAACCGTCCTTGACGTCGACGACGTCGCCTGCGGCACCGAGGCCGGAGACCTCGTGGGTGAGGATGATCTTCATGAGTCGGTCACCCTTCCCTTATCGCGCGGTGGAGGTGTAGGGCAGCAGCGCCATCTCACGGCTGTTCTTGACGGCCGTGGCGACGTCACGCTGGTGCTGGGTGCAGTTGCCGGTCACGCGACGGGCACGGATCTTGCCGCGGTCGGAAATGAACTTCCGCAGCATGTTCGTGTCCTTGTAGTCCACGTACGTGACCTTGTCCTTGCAGAATGCGCAGACCTTCTTCTTCGGCTTGCGCACAGGCGGCTTCGCCATGATGTATCTCCTGTGTGATCAAGAAGTGTGGTGCGGCCCCGCCTAGAAGGGGGGCTCGTCCGAGTAGCCGCCGCCACCGCCGCTGCCGGAGCCGGAGCCTCCGCCCCAGCCGCCGCCGCTCTGGCCGCCGCCACCCTGCTGGCCGCCGGCAGGAGCGCCGGATGCCCAGGGGTCGTCGGCCGGAGCGCCGCCACCCTGCTGGCCACCGCCGGGGCTTCCGCCCCAACTGCCGCCACCCTGGTTGCCGCCACCGCCGCCGTAACCACCCTGGCCACCGCGGCCGGTGGTCTTGGTGACCTTGGCCGTGGCGTTGCGCAGGCTGGCGCCGACTTCCTCGACATCCAGTTCGTAGACCGTGCGCTTGACGCCCTCACGGTCCTCGTAGGACCGCTGCTTCAGCCGGCCCTGCACGACGACGCGCATGCCTCGCTGGAGCGACTCGGCGACGTTCTCCGCCGCCTGACGCCAGACCGAGCAGGTCAGGAACAGGCTTTCGCCGTCCTTCCACTCGTTCGTCTGACGGTCGAAGGTGCGGGGGGTCGACGCGACACGGAACTTCGCGACGGCCGCACCGGACGGGGTGAAGCGCAGCTCGGGGTCATCGACAAGGTTGCCGACGACCGTGATGACGGTCTCGCCTGCCATGGGGGAACCTCTCGGCGGGTTTGCTGCTGGCTGCTTGTACTGCTACTCGGATCCCGAGACCAGCTGAGCGGAAGGGCTCAGTGGTTCTCGGGGCGGAGGACCTTGGTCCGGAGGACCGACTCGTTCAGGTTCATCTGGCGGTCGAGCTCCTTGACGACCGCAGGCTCGGCCTGCAGATCGATGACCGAGTAGATGCCCTCGGGCTTCTTCTTGATCTCGTACGAGAGACGACGACGGCCCCAGGTGTCGACCTTCTCGACCTTTCCGCCGCCGTCACGGACGACAGAGAGGAAGTTCTCGATCAGCGGGGAGACAGCGCGCTCCTCGAGATCGGGGTCGAGGATGACCATCACCTCGTAGTGACGCATGTGGAACCCACCTCCTTTGGACTCAGCGGCCACGGTCGTTCCGTGGCAGGAGGGTCGTGATGCGTTGCGCAACGATGTCTGTCAGTAGAACAGCCGCCACTGACAATCGAGGTCGGACGGCGGTTTCTCCAGGTCGGCCGGGGCGGACCCGTGGCCCTGTCCTGAACGTGACTGGATCTGTCCGAACAGACAACAGACACCGGTGCAGACGGTACAGAGTACCCGCACAGCGGCTTCCGGTTGAAATCCGGCCCGGAAGCCCGTCAGTCTGTACACATCGGGTGTGTACGGCGCTACGATGCGCCGCCTTTCGCAGGAGGTGCCCTATGGCACAGGCATTGCGGCCCAACACCGCCGGAGGCCTTTTCGCCACGGACGGCAAACCCCACCCAGTCCAGGGCGCCCTGCTCGCGGTCACCCTGGTGCTGGGGGTCACGTCCCTCGTCACCGCGATGTTCCACCATCTGCACCTGCTCAGCTCCTGGGCCGGCCTGGTGGGAATCCTCACCGGCGCGTACGGCCAGTGGATCTCGGAGACGACACGGGAGCGCTTCGGCCTGATCCTGGGACTGGGCGCCGCGGCGATCGGTTTCTTCCTCGGCATGGCGCACGGTGGCCTGTTCGGCGGGGTCATCGACTAGGCAGCCCCTCAGGCGGACCGTTCCGTCGCGCGCCTCCTCCCGCATACCGTGGAGCGCCCCGACCGTGACGGGCCGGGGCGCAGGCCCCATGTGCCCAACCTGGGCGCTCCCACGGCGCAGTAGGCTTCGCGCGAGAGCCGGAGCCCCTGAACCCATGGGGACACACCAGCCCGAGGAGCGCCCCGAATGAGCCTGACCCTGAGGACCATCAGCCGAGAGCAGCATCTGGCATACATCCAGAGCCTGCCGTCGGCGAGTCACATGCAGGTCCCTGCCTGGTCGGACGTCAAGGCGGAGTGGCGCGCGGAGAACCTCGGCTGGTTCGACGACCGGACCGGTGAGATCGTCGGCGCCGGCCTCGTCCTCTACCGGCAACTCCCCAAGATCAAGCGCTACCTGGCCTATCTCCCCGAAGGCCCGGTCATCAACTGGTTCGCGCCAAATCTTCAGGAGTGGATCGAGCCGATGCTCGCGCATCTGAAGCAGCAGGGCGCGTTCTCGGTGAAGATGGGCCCGCCGGTGATCATCCGGCGCTGGGAGGCGACGACCATCAAGAAGGGGATCCAGGACCCGGACGTGAAGCGTCTGCGCGACCTGGAGGCCGACTTCATCGAGCCCCGTGCCTTCGAGGTCGCCGACAAGCTGCGCCGTATGGGATGGCAGCAGGGCGAGGACGGCGGGGCCGGATTCGGCGACGTCCAGCCCCGATACGTCTACCAGGTGCCGCTGGCGAACCGCTCTCTGGAAGAGGTCCACAAGAACTTCAACCAGCTGTGGCGCCGCAACATCAAGAAGGCCGAGAAGGCCGGTGTCGAGGTCGTCCAGGGGGGTTACGACGACCTGGCCGAGTGGCAGCGGCTGTACGAGATCACCGCCGTGCGCGACCACTTCCGGCCGCGCCCGCTGTCGTACTTCCAGCGCATGTGGACCGCCCTCAACACCGAGGACCCCAACCGCATGCGGCTGTACTTCGCCCGGCACAACGGTGTCAATCTGTCGGCGGCGACGATGTTGATCGTCGGAGGCCACGTCTGGTACTCCTACGGCGCCTCCGACAACATCGGCCGTGAGGTCCGTCCCTCGAACGCGATGCAGTGGCGGATGCTGCGCGACGCCTACGCGCTCGGCGCCACCGTCTACGACCTGCGTGGCATCTCCGACTCGCTGGACGAGACCGACCACCTCTTCGGCCTGATCCAGTTCAAGGTGGGCACGGGCGGCCAGGCCGCCGAGTATCTCGGCGAGTGGGACTTCCCGCTGAACAAGCTGCTCCACAAGGCGCTCGACATCTACATGTCGCGCCGCTGATCCCGGCTTCCCCCGACACACCACAGCCACGAGAAAGGTTCCAGGTCCGGCCATGGCGCTCACGCTCTACGTCGACACCGCGCGCTGGCGGGCGCATCACAAGCACGTGCAGCAGCAGTTCCCGGGACTCGTCCCGGTCTGCAAGGGCAACGGCTACGGCTTCGGACACGAGCGGCTGGCCGAGGAGGCCACCCGGCTGGGCTCGGACGTCCTCGCCGTCGGCACGACGTACGAGGCCGCCCGGATCAAGGACTGGTTCGGCGGCGATCTGCTCGTGCTGACGCCGTACCGGCGCGGCGAGGAGCCCGTCCCCCTGCCCGACCGGGTCATCCGCTCGGTTTCGTCGATCGACGGCGTGTACGGCCTGGTCGGCGCCCGGGTGGTCATCGAGGTGATGTCCTCGATGAAGCGGCACGGCGTCAGCGAGCAGGATCTGCCCCAGCTGCACTCCGCCATAGAGAACGTCCGGCTCGAGGGTTTCGCGATCCACCTGCCCCTGGACCGCACCGACGGCTCGGACGCCGTCGAGGAGGTCATCGGCTGGATGGACCGGCTGCGGGCAGCCCGCCTCCCGCTGCACACCATGTTCGTCAGCCACCTCAAGGCCGAGGAACTCACCCGGCTGCAGCAGCAGTTCCCGCAGACGCGGTTCCGCGCCCGGATCGGCACGCGGCTGTGGCTGGGGGACCACGAGGCCACCGAGTACCGCGGCGCCGTCCTGGACGTCACGCGCATAACCAAGGGCGAGAGGTTCGGCTACCGGCAGCAGAAAGCCGCCTCCGACGGCTTCCTGGTGGTCGTGGCGGGCGGTACGTCGCACGGGGTGGGCCTGGAGGCCCCCAAGGCTCTGCACGGCGTCATGCCGCGTGCCAAGGGCGTTGCCCGTGCCGGACTGGCCACGGTGAACAGGAACCTCTCTCCCTTCGTCTGGGCCGGGAAGCAGCGCTGGTTCGCCGAACCGCCGCACATGCAGGTGTCGATCCTGTTCGTGCCTGCGGAGGCACCGGAACCGCAGGTCGGTGAGGAGCTGGTGGCCCACCTGCGGCACACCACCACGCAGTTCGACCGGATCCTCGACCGCTGAGCGGCACAAGGCGGGGAGCAGACGGATCAGGCGGAGCAGGGCGGGGGAGACAGAGGCAGCGCCTGAACAGCAGGCACCAGGACAACGAGAAGGGCCGTGCACGGTGCTCCCGTGCACGGCCCTTCTCGTGCTTCTCACCAACATCCGGGGCGACCTGCCACCGACCCGATCGCCTGCCCGGCTGCCCGCCCGGCCGCCGGTCGTTCGCTCAGAGTGAACCGCCCGTGGCGCCGGCCTTGTCCCACTCGGCCTGCGGTCCGTCGAAGTGCACGGTGTCCCGAGCGGAGCGAGCGGACCGAGCAGCGGGACCGAGCACGAAGGCGTCCTCCGCTCCGTCCAGCACCCCGCCCGAGGGATCGTCGTCACCGGACCGGCGCACCGGGTCCCGCTCCGGCATCAGGATGTCGCGCACGATCATGACGCACAGATAGAGCGTCCCGAGCAGATGCAGGCCGATGGTCCAGTGGTAGCCGTCGGCGGGCAGTCCCTTGTGGGCGTCTCCACTGGTCGTGTAGGCGAGGTACATCCAGATACCGAGGAAATAGGCCACCTCGCAGGCCTGCCAGATCAGGAAGTCCCGCCACTTCGGCCGGGCCAGGGCGGCCAGGGGCACCAGCCACAGGACGTACTGGGGCGAGTAGACCTTGTTGGTGAGGATGAACGCCGCGACGATCAGGAAGGCGAGCTGCGCGAAGCGCGGCCGGCGGGGGACCGCGAGAGCCAGCGCCGCGACACCCACGCAGCACAGCAGCATCAGCAGCGTGGCAAGGGTGTTGACGGTCTCGGTACTGAGCGGGTCGGACGAGTTCTGGGCGATGATCAGCCAGAAGGACCCGAAGTCGACGCCCCGCTCCTGGCTGAACGTGTAGAACTTCGACCAGCCGTCAAAGGCGAAGAACATCACCGGCCCGTTCACCACGGCCCAGGCGACGACGGCACCACCCAGGGCCTTCCCGAACTCCCGCCAGCGTCCCGCACGCCAGCACAGGACCAGCAGCGGCCCCAGGAGGAGCATGGGATAGAGCTTGGCGGCCGTGGCCAGCCCCAGGAGGACTCCGAAGGCGAGGGGCCGGTTACGCGACCACATGAGCATCGCGGCGGCCGTCAGCGCGACCGCCAGCAGATCCCAGTTGATCGTCGCGGTCAGGGCGAAGGCGGGTGCCAGGGCGACGAGCAGACCGTCCCAGGGCCGCCGGGCGTGCGTGCGGGTCACGCAGACGGCGATGATGGCCGCGCACACCATGAGCATCCCGGCGTTGACCATCCAGTACCACTGCTCCTGGTCCTGGATGCTCCCGCTGCCGGGTGTGAGCCAGGACGCGACCTCCATGAACACACCGGTCAGCACCGGGTATTCGAGGTACTGCATGTCGCCGGGGAGCTGGTCGAAGTACGGTACGAGGCCGTCGGCGAAGCCCCGCCCCTGGTAGAGGTGAGGGATGTCCGAGTAGCACGCGTGGGTGTACTGGGAGCCGGCGCCGAAGAACCACGCGCCGTTGTAGCAGGGCGCCTTCTGGACCAGACCGAGGGTGAACATACCGATCGCCACGAGCGCGATCACCCGGACCGGGGCCCACCAGGACGCCCCCAGCAGGGCATGCCGCCCGAGCGGACCGCCGATCAGCTCGCTGCCGGCCTTGGCAACCTTGTCCTCCCGGGCCGGTTCCACCAGCTCCGGCACGTGGGCGCTCGCTTGCATCGATTTTCCACTGGGCATGCCGCACATCCTGCCGTACGTGCCGGCGCAAATACCGAAGGCCGCCGTACCCGAGGGGTACGGCGGCCTGTGTTTCACGTGAAACACCCAAGCCGGGCGAAAGGAGGGCTAACCGGTCGGGCCTCCGAAGAGAGCGCCGTTGCCGTTGCCGTTGCCGTTGTCGTTGCCTTGGCTGTCGTCTTCCTCCTCCGATTCCGAGGCCGTCGGTGAGTTGGTTACCCCACCGTCCGTCCCGCCGGCGTCCGTGCCGCCCGACCCGGTACCACCTGTGTCCTCCTCCTCGCAGTTGAAGTCGAAGGGCCCACAGGTGTCGGTCTCGGTGGGAGTGGGGCTGCTGGGCTCAGTCTCCGGCTCCGAAGTGGTCGGAGACGCCGACGGAGTTTCCTCCTCGGTCTCGGTGGGCGAGGGAGTGGCGGTCGGCGACGGAGTGTCGTTGACGATCTCGCCAATGGGTTCCGGCGTCGGGAAGGGCTCCGGCTTCTGCCCCTTCAGCGCGTCCTCCATGTAGTCCGCCCAGATCTCGGACGGGAACGAGGCACCGTGGATCGACTCCTGGTCACCTGTTCCGTACATCTCCAGGAACTGGCGGTTCTTGATGGTCTCGTCATCGGGGTACCGGAACATGCTGATCGCGGTGGACAGCTGCGGGGTGTAGCCGACGAACCAGGCGGACTTGTTGCCGTCCGTGGTACCGGTCTTGCCGGCCACCTCGCGGCCCTCGAGCTGGGCGTTGGTGCCGGTTCCGTCCTCGACGACGGTCGTCAGGATGTCGGTGACGTTGTCGGCGACCAGGGCGGTGAACGCCTGCTCGGTCTGGGTCTTGTGCGTGTAGACCGTGCCGTCCTTGCTCGTCACCTTCTTGACGGAGAACGGATCGCGCTGCTCGCCACTGGCCGCGAAGGTGGCGTACGAACCCGCCATGCGGATCGCACTGGGGTTGGAGGTACCGAGGGAGAAGGACGGGTAGTTCGTTCCGGCGAGGCTGCTCTCCAGAAGCCCGGAGTCCACCGCGGAGGCCTTCACCTTGTCGAGGCCGACATCCACGCCGAGTTGAACGAACGCGGAGTTCACCGAGAACTGCATCGCCTCGCGGAGGTCGATCTTGTAATCGGGCGGGGTGCCGTGTGACTCGTCACCGTCGTTGACCTGCTCCCACTGCTCGCCCTTCTCGTTCTGCCAGACCGAACCGTCGTATTCCTTGATCTTGAGCTTGTTCTTGCCGCTGTACAGGCTCTTCTCGGACACCTTCGTACGCTCGTCCTGGGCCTGTACCGGGTCCCCGCCGGGGTCCCGGACGCCCCACTTCATGGCGGCCGCCAGCACGTACGGCTTGAACGTCGACCCCACCTGCGCACCGGTCGAGTCGGCGTTGTTGGTGAAGTGCTTGGTCGCGTCGGTACCGCCGTAGATGGCCTCGATCGCACCGGTCGCCGGGTTCACCGAAGCCCCGCCGAACTGGACGTGGGTGTCCGTCTCCGGGCGCTCCTCGGGCTTGATGTTCTCCTTGTAGACCTTCTGGACCGCCTTCTCGAGCTCCTCGACCTTCTTCCTGCTGAAGGTCGTGTGGATCGAGTAGCCGCCCTGTTCCAGCTGGTTGGCGGTGATACCGGTTTCCTCGCTGTTGTTGACGATGTACGCCTTGGCGAGGTCGACGAGGTAACCGATCTGCCCGCTCAGCGCGGTGTTCGACCGGGGGTTCTGCACCTTGGGCAGCTTGGTGTACCTGGCCCTGGTCGCGGGATCCAGACGGTCGTACTCGACCATCTTGTCCAGCGTGTCCTGCATCTGGGTCAGAGCGCGCTTCGTGTTCGCCTCGACAGTGGCGCCGACCGGGTCGATGGAGGTCGCACCGGCCGGGTCGTAGTAGGTGGCACCCTTGAGGACCGCCGACAGGAAGGCGCACTCGCCCTCGTTGAGTTCGAGTGCGTCCTTGTCGAAGTACGCGCGGGCGGCGGCCTGGATCCCGTAGGCCCCGCGTCCGTAGTACGCCGAGTTCAGGTAGCCCTCGAGGATGTCGTCCTTGTCCTCGGTGGCACCCACCTTGATCGAGACGAAGATCTCCTTGAACTTGCGGGTGAACGTCTGCGACTGGTCGTCCAGCATGGCGTTCTTGACGTACTGCTGGGTGATCGTGGATCCGCCCTGCGTGTCGCCGCCCCTGGCCATGTTGAACACGGCGCGGGCGATACCCCTGGGGTCGATACCGCTGTCCTCGTAGAAGGTCTTGTTCTCCTGGGAGATGACCGCGTCCTGCATCGCCTTGGGGATCTGCTCGAGATTGACGATCTGGCGGTTGCGCTCACCACCCGTGGCGACCATCTGCTTGCCGTCGGCCCAGTAGTAGACGTTGTTCTGCGCCGTGGCGGTCTCGGCGACGACGGGCACGCTCACCAGCGCGTACCCGATCCCCGCGGCGGCCACCATGCTGCCGAAGAACGCGATGCACAGCCCGGTGGCGAGCTTCCAGGACGGCATCCAGCGACGCCAGCCGTCCTTGTCGTGGCGCGGATAGTCGATGATCCGCTTCTTGCCTGGAGGCGCAGCACGGCCCCGGCCAGGGCCGGTGGAACCTGCCCGGCGGCCCCCGCCTCTCTGTGCCGCGCGTCGTGCTTCGGCGCGGCTTCCGTAGGTATGGTCCTCACCACCCGAGTCGCGGGAGTCCGACCCATAGGAATCGGACGGAGACCCGGTGGCGCCTCGCGGTGCCGCGCGGCGGCCGGAGGACGAGCCGGACTGGCCGCGTCGGGCCGCGGCACGTCCGCCTCCCTGCGGCTGCGGCGGTTTGCGACGGTGCTCGCTCATCGAACGACTACTCCTCGGGCAGGCGCATTTCGCGCGCCTGGAAACGGCAGCTGGTTTCCGGTCCCCCCGAAGTACGGATGCGGTGGGTTCCGCATTCATCCCGTACTGCACCAGGGACGGGGACGCCCCCGGGCGTCACTTGGTTCCCGGTGTTGTGCATGGCGCACAGACTACGCACCACCAAAACCCGCCGAGCACAGAAGTTCAGCTCAAATCAGGCAACTTGCTCCCATTGAATCGATGATGTGATCCCGTTCACCACACCCCCTCTTGTCCCAGCCGGAACGCCGCTCTATCGTCATGATGTATCGAGTCGATACATCAGCTCGGCATAAAGATGGCGATGAGCCACACGCAAGACCGTCACCGCACGACCGCGGCAGAGAGGAGGCGACGATGAGCCGGCGTTCCGGGATCCTCGAGTTCGCCGTACTCGGCCTGCTCCGCGAGTCTCCGATGCACGGTTACGAGCTGCGCAAACGACTCAACACGTCACTGGGTGTGTTCCGTGCCTTCAGCTACGGGACGCTCTACCCCTGCCTCAAGACGCTGGTCGCCAACGGCTGGTTGATCGAGGAGCCGGGGAACACCACCGAGGACGCCCTCGCCGCTCCGCTCACGGGCCGCCGCGCCAAGATCGTCTACAGGTTGACGGCCGACGGCAAGGAGCATTTCGAACAGCTGCTCTCCCAGACGGGCCCCGACGCGTACGAGGACGAGACCTTCGCCGCGCGGTTCGCCTTCTTCGGACAGACATCACGCGACGTACGCATGCGTGTGCTGGAAGGCCGCCGCAGCCGGCTGGAGGAGCGCCTGGAGAAAATGCGCGCTTCACTGGCCCGGACCCGGGAGCGTCTCGACGACTACACGCTCGAGCTCCAGCGCCACGGAATGGAGTCCGTGGAGCGGGAAGTGCGCTGGCTGAACGAGCTCATCGAGAGCGAGCGGGCCGGGCGGGACCTGAAGGGCCCCGCCTCAGGGGTGCCCCCTCGACAGGACACCACATCTGGAGCGTCGGGCGACCTGCCCCGGTCCGGGGACACCCCCCGGACCGGTTCGCCCGACGACACCGTCACGTGAGTCCCGCTCAGGGCCTCACTCGTACACACAGGGAGCAACCGGAATGGGTTCGGTTCGCGTAGCCGTCGTCGGCGTGGGCAACTGCGCAGCGTCACTGGTGCAGGGCGTCGAGTACTACAAGGACGCCGACGCGGCGTCCAAGGTGCCGGGCCTGATGCACGTCCGGTTCGGCGACTACCACGTCAGCGACGTCGAGTTCGTCGCCGCTTTCGACGTGGACGCCAAGAAGGTCGGCCTCGACCTCGCTGACGCCATCGGCGCCTCCGAGAACAACACCATCAAGATCTGCGACGTCCCCAGCACCGGGGTGACGGTCCAGCGCGGCCACACCCTCGACGGCCTCGGAAAGTACTACCAGGCCACCATCGAGGAGTCGGCCGAGGAGCCGGTCGACGTCGTCCAGATCCTCAAGGACAGGCAGGTCGACGTCCTGGTCTGCTACCTGCCCGTCGGTTCCGAGGCCGCGGCGAAGTTCTACGCCCAGTGCGCCATCGACGCCAGGGTCGCCTTCGTCAACGCCCTCCCGGTGTTCATCGCCGGCACCAAGGAGTGGGCGGACAAGTTCACCGAGGCCGGTGTGCCGATCGTCGGTGACGACATCAAGTCCCAGGTCGGCGCCACCATCACGCACCGCGTCATGGCGAAGCTGTTCGAGGACCGCGGTGTCGTCCTGGACCGCACCATGCAGCTGAACGTCGGCGGCAACATGGACTTCAAGAACATGCTCGAGCGGGAGCGACTGGAGTCCAAGAAGATCTCCAAGACGCAGGCCGTCACCTCCCAGATCCCCGACCGGGACCTCGGCGAGAGGAACGTCCACATCGGCCCGTCCGACTACGTCCCGTGGCTGGACGACCGCAAGTGGGCCTACGTGCGCCTCGAGGGCCGCGCGTTCGGTGACGTTCCGCTGAGCCTGGAGTACAAGCTCGAGGTCTGGGACTCCCCGAACTCCGCCGGTGTCATCATCGACGCCCTGCGCGCCGCGAAGATCGCCAAGGACCGTGGCATCGGCGGCCCGATCCTGTCGGCCTCCTCGTACTTCATGAAGTCCCCTCCGGTGCAGTACTTCGACGACGAGGCCCGTCTGAACGTCGAGAAGTTCATCCAGGGCGAGGTCGAGCGCTGAAACCCGTCTCCTTCGGGTAAGGGCCCCGCCTCCCCCTGCGGGTGATCGAGGGTCCCCGGGGCGCATGTCCCGGGGACCCTCCCCGTATGTGAGGCTGTGCCCCATGGCCGTCGTCCGTGACCTGCGCGTCCTGCTGCGTTTCCAGGGCTTCAGACGCCTGCTCACCGTCCGGCTGCTCTCCCAGGGCGCCGACGGTGTCTTCCAGGTCGCACTCGCCTCCTACGTGGTCTTCTCACCGGAGAAGCAGACATCGGCTGCGGCGATCGCCTCCGCGATGGCGGTCCTGCTGCTTCCCTACTCCCTGGTCGGCCCCTTCGCCGGGGCGCTGCTCGACCGCTGGCGCCGCCGCCAGGTCTTCCTGTACGGCAATCTGCTGCGCGCGCTGATGGCCTCGGTGACCGCCGTCCTGATTCTCGGCCAGGTCCCGGACTGGATGCTCTTCGTCTCCGCCCTGTGCGTGACCGCCGTCAACCGCTTCGTCCTCGCCGGCCTCTCCGCCGCGCTGCCGCGCGTGGTGGACTCCGAGCGGCTGGTCATCGCCAATTCCCTCTCCCCGACCGCCGGAACGCTCGCCGCGACCGCGGGCGGCGGACTCGCCTTCCTCGTACGCCTGGCCGTCTCCGACTCCGACGCGGCCGTGGTGCTCGTGGGCGCGGCGCTGTACCTGTGCGCGGCTCTGGCATCGCTGCGCATGGCGAAGGAACTACTGGGTCCCGACCGGGCGCTGGTGCAGCCGCGGCTGACCGCGGCGCTCACCGGCACCGCTCGCGATCTGCTGGCGGGCCTGCGCCACCTGGCGGCACCCTCGCGCAGGGGGGCCGCCTGGGCGCTCTCCGCGATGTCCCTGATGAGGTTCTGCTACGGCGCGATGCTCGTCATGCTGCTGATGCTGTGCCGTTACGCCCTGACCGACACGACGGAGGAGGGACTCGCCCTGCTGGGCCTGGCATTGGGCGTGTCCGGCGCCGGTTTCTTCGTCGCGGCCGTCGTGACCCCCTGGGCCGCAGGGCGGTTCGGGCCGGGCCACTGGATCATGCTGTGTTCGGCGGCCGCCGCAGTCCTGGTGCCCGCGCTCGGTCTGCCCTTCGCCAGTGGCCCCCTGCTGCTCGGGGCATTCGTCCTGGGCCTGACCACGCAGGGCGCGAAGATCGCCACGGACACCATCGTCCAGTCCTCCGTCGACGACGCCTTCCGTGGCCGGATCTTCTCTCTCTACGACGTCCTGTTCAACGTGGCCTTCGTCGGTGCCGCCGCAGTGGCCGCCCTGATGCTGCCACCGGACGGCCGATCGGCCCCTCTGGTGGTAACGATCGCCGTTATCTACGGGGCAGTAGCTGTAGCTATCAGCCGTTTTGAACGTCAGTAAGTGTCACATCAATGCCACAGAGCTCCCTGGCCGTGTGGCGTTGTCAGTGGTGCCCGGTAACTTACATGCGTCTTATCAACGCGCCATTCGCGCCATGTTCTTGTGTTCCAGGGGGACCTCCAAGTGACCACTCCGCCGCCTCAGGGCAACCCGTTCGCTCAGGGCCAGCAGCCTCAGGGCCAGAACCCCTACGCCCAGGGCCAGCCGGGCTTTCCCCAGCAGGCCGGTCAGCCTGGATTCCCCCCGCAGGGTGCCCCCGTTCCGCCGGAACAGCCGCGCCGCAGGATCGGCTTCAAGACGATCAAGAACATCGCCATCGTCGTGGTGGTCGCCGCTGTGGCCATCGGCGGTTTCATCGCCAGCCGGGACGACGCCAACACCGCGGCAGTCGGCGACTGCATGCACCGCGGCAGCACCAGCGACAACAATCCCGACCTCGAGGTCGTCGACTGCGGCTCCTCGGACGCCGAGTACGAAGTGCTGGCCAAGATCGACGGTTCGTTCCTCTCCGACACTCTGGCTTCCAGCAAGTGCGAGGCCGAGGCCGAGGACTTCCAGTACGTGTACACCCAGAGCGGTGACGGCAAGGACTTCCTGCTCTGCCTGAGGGACTACAAGAAGTAAGGCGGATACACGGAGGGGGGGGGGTTTAAGGGAAAAAACGCCCCCGGGTCTTTTAAACAAAAAAGAACCCCCCACACAAACGAGTAAATGGGATTTACTGGGTTTGGTGTAT
>NZ_JBHXQZ010000059.1:0-51563 GCF_042717095.1 Streptomyces sp. NPDC058632
CGGCTCCCAGCCCCCCGCTCCCGCGCCGCCCGCCCGCCCCGCCCCCCGCGCGGCCGGCGGGCCGGCGGCCCTGCAGGCCGACCGGGGCGAGGACTCCCCCTCCCGCACCGCTCCGCCCCGGGGGTCCGGCCGGGGCACCCGGGTCGTGTACGCGCTGGACGACGACCGGGTGTGGCTGGTCGAGAAGGGCGGCAAGGTACGGCACACCTTCGCGGTCAGTCCCAGCACGGTGGACCCGGAACCGGGCACCTACCGCGTCACCTCCCGCTCGGGGACCATCACCGGATCGGACGGCATCCCGGTCGAACACGTCGTCCGCTTCGCCACCCACGACGGCATCGCGATCGGTTTCAGCGCGGCGGTCGACGGATCGGCCCCGGAGCTGGACCCGGAGGTCCCCACCGGCGGTATCCGCGAAACCCGCGCGGACGGCGAGGCGATGTGGAAGTTCGCCACCCTCGGCCGCAAGGTCGTCGTCGTGCGGTAGCCGCCGTATCGCCCGCGGCCCGCGCCGCGATCAGGCGGCCTCGCGGTGGCCGTTCCCCGGTTCGGCGAGCCGGGGCCGCGGGTGCGTGTGCGGTTCGGGAGCGCGGGGCGGGGTGGAGATCGCGGCGGCGGCCGCGCCGGCCGCCAGCAGGTCGCGCATCGACACCCCGGTGAACGACTGCGGCCGTGCCCCGGTCCGGCGAGAGCTCTCGATGGCCGGCATGGACGCCTCCTGGTGTCGGGGGCGGACGCAGTTAGGTAGACCTAACTACGAGCTGGATACCATGTGACCACGCCCGGGACACCGAATGCAACATTTTGCCGACACTTTGTCGGAACGCACGGCGAACAGACACCGCGGGCACAGGAAACCGGGCATCGGCATCACAGAGGGCAGGAAACCGGCCGCCCGCTCAGGCCGACCGGCCTGCTCAGGCCGACAGCGCGCTCAGGTCCGTGCCCGCCCAGCGGTCGCCCAGGCCGGTCAGCGTCACGTGCCGTACCTCGTCCGTGGTGTCGCCGACCGCGCGGTGGATGACGAGCTGGAGCCGGTCGTCGGTCAGCTCCTCGATCCTGCCCTCGCCCCACTCCACGACGATCACCGACTCGGGCAGCGAGACGTCGAGATCGAGGTCCTCCATCTCGTCCAGCCCGCCCGACAGCCGGTACGCGTCGACGTGGACCAGCGGCGGACCGTCCCCCAGGGAAGGGTGCACGCGGGCGATCACGAACGTCGGGGAGGTGACGGCGCCCCGCACCCCGAGCCCTTCGCCGAGCCCGCGGGTCAGCGTGGTCTTGCCCGCGCCCAGCTCGCCGGTGAGCATCACGAGGTCGCCGGCGCGCAGCAGTTCGGCGAGGGCGCGGCCCAGGTCCCGCATCTGCTCGGCCGAGGTGACGGTGAGTTCGACGGACGGTTCAGCCCGGTTGTGCGCTGCTGCTGGTGCTTCCATAGCCACCCACGGTAGCTCCTTCGGGCACCGCGCCCACGCGGACCAGCAGGTCCGCGAGACGGTCGGTGACCACTTCCGGATGCTCCAGGATGACCAGGTGCCCGGCGTCCGGTACCAGCACCAGTTCGGCGTCCGGCAGCAGACCGGCGATGGACTCGCTGTGCTCGCTGGGCGTGATCAGGTCGTGCACCCCGGCCAGCACCAGCACCGGGAGACCGGTGAAGTGGGCGAGGGCCTCGGTCTTGTCGTGCTCGTGGAACGCCGGGTAGTACTCGGCGACGACGTCGATCGGGGTGGACTCGATCATCCGCTCGGCGAACCGGGCGACGGCCGGGTCGACGTCCCGGGCCGCGAACGAGTACCGCTTGATGATCCCGGCGAACAGGTCCACGGTGGCCCGGCGCCCCTTCTCCACCAGCTCGGCCCGCTGCCCCAGCGCCTTCAGCACCCCCGGCAGCACCCGCCGCACCGCGTTGACCCCGGCCACGGGCAGCCCGAAATTGACCTCGCCCAGCTTCCCCGGCGACGTGCCGACGAGGGCGACGCCGACGACCCGCTCACGTATCAGCTCGGGGTACCGGTCGGCGAGGGCCATCACCGTCATGCCTCCCATGGAGTGCCCGACCAGCACGATCGGCCCCTCGGGGGCGGCGGCGTCGATGACGGCCTTGAGGTCCTGCCCCAGCTGGTCGATGGTGACCGGCTCGCCCCGCTCGGCCTGGGCCGCGCCCCGCCCGGAACGGCCGTGACTGCGCTGGTCCCAGTAGACGGTCCGTACGACACCCCTGAGCGCGGCCCGCTGGAAGTGCCAGGAGTCCTGGCTGAGGCAGTAGCCGTGACTGAAGACGACGGTGACGGGGGCGAGTGACTTGCGGCCGAACAGCCGGCGGCGGCGCGCGGGGGTGGCGTCCGGGTCGGGATCGCAGTCGTCGACCTCGTAGTACAGCTCGGTGCCGTCCTCGGCGTACGCCGTGCCGGGGGTGCCGCGCAGCGAACCGTACGGTCCCGTGGAGTCCAGGGCGAGCCGGGCCTTCTTGCGCATGCCCCGGCCGACGGTCATCCGCTCTATCGCGACCCCGGCGGCGGCACCCGTGGCGAGCACGCCTATCGCCATGCCGGCGATCCCGGTCGCCCGGCGCCAGCCACCGGACGCTTCGGCGACGGAGGCGGCAGCCGTCATGGCGGCGTCCCGGGCAGCCTCCGCACTGCTCTCGCTCACGTACTGGCTCCTCTGTCGTTCCGGTCGTTCCGGTCGTTCCGGTCGTTCCTCGTGCGCGTGCGGTCGAACGAGCGTACGGGCGTCCTACTTCGTCACGTCACTCGCGTCGCCCGTGCGGTCCACGGCGTCCACGGCGTCCACGTAGACGCGCGGGACGCGGGTTCCGATCCGGGTGACGATCTCGTACCCGATGGTGCCCGCGGCCTGCGCCCAGTCCTCGACGGTGGGCTCGCCGCGGTCGCCGGGGCCGAAGAGCACCGCCTCGGCGCCCGGAGGGGGTTCCTCCCCACCGAGGTCGACGACGAACTGGTCCATCGCGATCCGCCCCGCGGCCGTACGCCACTTGCCCTCGACCAGCACCGGACCGGTGGAGGAGGCGTGCCGCGGAATGCCGTCCGCGTAGCCGAGCGGGACGAGGCCGAGGGTGGTGGCGCCCGGGGTGACGTAGTGGTGGCCGTACGAGACGCCGTGCCCGCCCGGGACGTGCTTCACCAAGGCGAGGGAGGCGGTCAGGGTCATCACCTGGCGCAGCCCGAAGTCGGCCGGGATGCCGATCTCGGGGCTGGGCGAGACGCCGTACAGGGCGATGCCGGCCCGGACGAGGTCGAAGTGGCTGTCGGGGAGGGTGAGGAGGGCGGGCGAGTTGGCGATGTGCCGGACCTCGGGGGTGACACCCTGCTGCTCGGCGTGCGCCACCATCTCCCGGAAGCGGGTGAGCTGGGCGCCGATGGAGGGGTGGCCCGGCTCGTCGGCGCAGGCGAAGTGCGACCACAGGCCGGTGACGCGCAGCAGCCCGTCGGCCTGGGCGGCGAGCGCCGCGGCGACCAGCCCTGCCCAGTCCGTGGGCGCGCAGCCACCCCGCCCGAGGCCGGTGTCGGCCTTGAGGTGCACGCGCGCGGGCCGCCCGGCGAGGCGCGCGGCCGCGGTGACCTCCTCCAGCGCCCACATGCCGCTGACGGAGACGTCGAGGTCGGCCTCGATCGCCTCCCGCCAGGGCCCGCCGGGTGTCCACAGCCAGCACAGGATGCGTACGCCGGCGGGGACACCTGCGCCGGGCGCGCGCAGTGCCAGCGCCTCCTGCGGGGTGGCCGTGCCGAGCCAGGACGCCCCGGCCCCGACGGCCGCCCGCGCGCAGGCGAGGGCGCCGTGGCCGTACGCGTCCGCCTTGACCACGGCCATGAGGGCGGCACCGGGCGCGTGGGCGCGCAGGCTCCGCACATTGGCGCGCAGCGCGGCCAGATCGATCTCGGCACGGGCCCGCAGGGTCGCGCTCCGCACAGCATCTGTCTCGTTCATCGCGCCCCAGTGTCTCAGAGCGGTACGAGGCCCCACCGGGAGCGGTACGGCCATGGCGAGCAGCGGTACGACACCACCGGCAGCCCCGGGGCTGCCGGGTCGGGGTCACCCGCGGGTGACGTCCCGCCACGCCGCCGGGATCGCCGCCGCCACGTCGTGCGCCCCCACCGGCGCGCCGTCCGCCGCGTAGCGTCCGGCGAGTCCGTGCAGGTAGGCCGCCACGCTGCCGGCGTCCCGGGCCGGCAGTCCCGCCGCCAGCAGCGAGCCCGCGAGGCCGGACAGGACGTCCCCGCTCCCGGCCGTGGCCAGCCAGGACGTGCCGGTCGGGTTCACCCGTACAGCGGTGCCCTCCCCGCCACCGTCCCCTCTTCCGTCTCTTCCGTCCCCCGGGTCGGCGACCAGGGTCGTGGAGCCCTTGAGCAGCACGGTCGCTCCGTACCGTCCGGCCAGTTCACGCGCCGCGGCCAGCCGGCCGCCCTCGACCTCCTCGCGCTCGACGCCGAGCAGCGCGGCGGCCTCTCCGGCGTGCGGGGTCAGGAGCGTCGGCGCACTGCGGGCCCGCACGGCCGAGGCGTCGGCGAGCCGCAGGCCGTCCGCGTCGATCAGCACCGGGACGTCGGCCGCCAGCGCCTCCGCCACCGGCCCGGCGTCGTCGCCGGCGCCCGGCCCGGCCACCCACGCCTGCACCCGCCCGGCGTGTTTCGGCCCCCGGTCGGACACCAGCGTCTCGGGGAAGCGGGCGATCACGTCCTGCGCGGCGGGACCGACGTACCGTACGGCCCCGGCGCCGCCCCGCAGCGCCCCGGCGACCGCGAGCACGGCGGCGCCGGGGTAGCGGGCGGAGCCGGCGGCGATGCCCACGACACCGCGCCGGTACTTGTCGCTCTCCGCGCCGGGCACCGGCAGCAGGCGGGCCACGTCGGCGTGCTGGAGCGCCTCGAGTACCGGGCCGGGGGACCCTGCGGTCCCTGCGGGCAGGTCGAGGCCGATGTCGACGAGCCGTACGGACCCCGCGTACTCGCGCGCCGGGTCGACGAGCAGCCCCGGCTTGTGCGTCCCGAAGGTCACCGTGAGGTCGGCCCGGACCGCGGTGCCGCGCACCTCGCCGGTGTCCGCGTCGACGCCGCTCGGCAGGTCGACGGCGACGACCGTGGCACCCGACCGCTCGGCGGCCTCGGCGAGCGGCACCGCCGCCGGGCGCAGCCCGCCTTTTCCGCCGATCCCGACGATGCCGTCCACGACGAGATCGGCCCGCCGGACGGCGGCGACGGCACCGGTGTCCGCCCGGGGCCCGCTTCCGGCATCCGTGTCGGTGATCCCCACGGTCCGCCCGCCCGCCCGGCGCAGTGCCGCGAGCCCGGCGGCATGGGTGCGCTCCGGCGCGAGCAGCACCGCCGTGACGCCGGCGCCGCGCCGGGCCAGCCGGGCACCGGCGTAGAGGGCGTCGCCGCCGTTGTCCCCACTGCCGACCAGCAGGACGACCCTGCTGCCGTAGACCCGGCCGTGGCCCCGCCCGAGCAGATCCGCGCAGGCCGCGGCGAGCCCGGCGGCGGCGCGCTGCATCAGCGCGCCCTCCGGCAACCGCGCCATCAGGTCCCGCTCCGCCGCCCTGACCGTCTCCACGCCGTACGCAGTACGCATACGTCCGAGTGTCCCCCACGGTCCGTCCCGCACACCCTGCCCCGACTGCCGCTCGCGGGAAGCCTTCCCCAGCGTCCCTCCCGCGCCCCTCCCACGCCCCTCCCGCGCCCCGGAAACCGGTCGAAAGTTGTCGGAGCCCGTCCCCCGGTCGCATCCATTGACGACATGCCACACCCTCGCCACACTCACCACCCCCCACCGCGTGAATCGATTCAGTCGAATCGGTTCGACGCGACGAGAAGACCAGAGGAAGAGGAAGCAGAGACCCCATGGGACGCAGAGCCGCACTCCTCGCCGCAGCCGGCGCCACCGCACTCCTCACCACCGCGGGCGCGCTGACGGCCCCCGCCACCGCCGCACCCGCTCCCGCTCCCGTCGTCCAGGAGGCCCCCATCCAGGCCGCGGCCTGCGGTGACGGCTCCTACCAGGCCGAGGCCGTGCAGAGCGGCAGCACCTGGACCTCCCGGCGCGGCAGCAGCGTCGTCTACACCGGTACCGACATGCGCGCGGCCGTCCAGGCGGCGGTCAGCAGCCTGTCCTCCGGCCGTACCTCCAAGGAACGGGTGGTGGTCCGTGGCTCGGGTTCGATCTCCGCCGGCTCGCGCATCTCGCTGCCGAGCTACACGGTTCTGGACGTCTGCGGCACGATCAACGTCACGGGCAGCGGCTCCGGCGACCAGGCCCCGGTCTACTCCCGCGGCACGCGGGACGTCGAGGTCCAGAACCTCAGCGTCACCGGGGCCCCGCTGTACGGCATCTTCATGCGCAACGTGCAGAACGTGGTCCTGGGCCGGATCGACATGCGCCTGTCGGGCGGACTCGGCGTCCGCATCGACAACCGCGGCGACACCAGCCAGTGGACGAGGAACGTCCGCATCGACGACGTCTACGTGTCCGGCGCCTCCAGCCACGCCGTCGAGACGTACGGGGTCGACGGCCTCACCGTCGGCACGGTGACGGCCCGCAACGTCGGCGAGTCCGGTCTCCTCCTCAACCAGACCGTCAACGCCACGGTCGGCAGGGTGGACGCGGAGAACGCGGGCACCGGCACCGGTTACGCCGCGTTCCGCATGGCCAACCGCAACGGACGGATCGGCAGCTCGTACGCGACCAACATCCGCGTCGGCGAGGTCGTCGCGCGGGGCGGCGGACGCGGCGTGTTCTGCGTCTCGGAGAGCGGCGGCGCGACGATCGACCGGATCAGCCTCTCCCAGACGGGCAACAACGCGATCCTGATCGAGAACTGCTACAACGTGAACCTCGCGGCGCAGAGCGGCACGGTCACGGGCGGCGGCGAGATCCGGCTGGCGGCACGCACGGAGTTCGCGAACAACCGGGACATCACCGTGCAGAACCTGACGGTGACCAACTCCTCGATCCGCGAGAGCCCTTGCGGCGAGAACACCACGTTCCGCAACAACACGCTGGTCAACAGCAGCCAGTCCATCTGCTGACGGAACCGGCGGCGACAAGGTGACCGGCCGGCGAAGGCGAAGCCCCGCACGCCCGGCCGGTCACCGGCGCCGCCGCCCGCGCCCCGCCCGACGGGCCATCCGCACCATTCTCACGACCGTGAACACCACGACGAGCAGGGCGCCGGCGGCGAGAAGCGCCTCTCCCCACACCGGCAGCCGTCCCCCGACCTCCCCGACCCCGGGAAACCCCAGCACGCCCGGCCGGTCCATGTCCGTCACCCCTCGGCTACGACGACCGCCGAGGCCACCCCGGCGTCATGGCTGAGCGAGACGTGCCACGACCGCACCCCCAGCTCCTCGGCCCGCGCCGCCACGGTCCCCTTCACCCGCAGCCGCGGCTGCCCGCTGTCCTCGCAGTACACCTCGGCATCGGTCCAGTACAGCCCGCCGGGCGCACCGAGCGCCTTGGCCAGCGCCTCCTTCGCGGCGAACCGTGCGGCCAGCGAGGCGACCCCCCGCCGCTCGCCGCCGGCCAGCAGCAGCTCGCTCTCCACGAACAGCCGCCGCGCGAGACCGGGCGTCCGCTCCAGCGACGCCGCGAACCGCTCGATCTCGGCCACGTCGATCCCGACCCCGATGATGCTCATGCCGAGCACTTTACGGCGACACCGGAGGTCCGGCCCGCAGGCAGCGGGAGAAGGCCCCGGGTCTCACGCCGTCGCCGACCGCGCTCGCTGCGACGCGTACGAGGGCTACTGCGTAGGCTCCTCGGCATGACCGAGATGGGCGGGCTGCGTGAACGCAAGAAGCGGCAGATGTATCTACGGTTGTCGGACACGGCCATCGAGCTCTTCCTGAAGAGGGGCTATGAACAGGTGACCGTCGCCGAAATCGCTGCTGCTGCCGACATTTCCAAGCCGACGCTCTTCCGGTACTTCCCGACCAAGGAGGACTTGGTACTGCACCGTTTGGCCGACCATGAGGGGGAGGCCGGCGGAGTGGTCGCGCAGCGGCCCGTTGGATGCTCCCCGCTGGAGGCGCTGCGCCGTCACTTCCTGGATGGACTGGCCCGGCGTGATCCGGTGACGGGCCTGAGCGATGACGCCGAGGTACTCGCCTTTCACCGGTTGCTGTACGCGACGCCGGCCTTGGTGGCGCGTCTGCATGCTCACGTGGAACGGAACGAAGACTCTCTGGCCGACGCACTCGCCGAGGAGGCCGGCAGTGGTGTCCGGGCGCGTTTGGCGGCTGGGCAGATCATTGCCGTCCAGCGCATTCTCGCGCAGGAGAACTGGCGGCAGATCACTGCCGGCCGCAGCGCGGACGGGATCTACCCCGAAGCGGTCGCAACAGCCCGGTCGGCCTTCGCACACCTCGAGGCCGGACTGCCCTGCCTCGCCCGCCCCTGAACCGCAACCAAGTCAAAAACATTACTCGGTTGCATTATCGTGTGGGGATGCCTCTCTCCGACTCCGTACTCAAGGACGCCCTCAGCGAGGAACGCGACTATCACGACTCGTGCCGCGCAGCACTGGGCGTCATGATCGACGACGCGCAGGAGCAGGTGACCGTCGGCGAGCACGCCTCCGCGTCCGGCGCCGACGCCGAAGTGCTTGGCTACCGACTACGCAGCCAGGCCAAGGAATTCCGGGAACTGCCCGAGGGCCCGCTGTTCTTCGGACGCCTCGACTTCGCTCGGGACGCCCCGGCCGCGGGTGACCATGCCGGGCAGGAGTACCACATCGGGCGCATGCGGATCGCCCATGATCCGTCCGCCCCACCGCTGGTGGTCGACTGGCGCGCACCGGTTGCGCGCGCCTTCTACCAGGCAAGCCCTCGTAATCCGCAGGGCGTGGCCGTCCGGCGCCGTTTCGGCTGGTCGCCCGCCGGCCGCGGTGACTCGGCCGATCTGACCAGCCTGGAGGACGAGCACCTCGGCGAGGGGGAGGCGAGGCAAAGCGGCATCGTCACCAGCGAGATCGAACGTCCTCGCATCGGTCCCATGCGCGACATCGCCGCTACCATCCAGCCCGAGCAGGACGATCTCGTACGTGAGAGCCTCACCTCTTCCCTCTGCGTTCAGGGCGCCCCCGGCACAGGCAAGACCGCGGTCGGACTGCACCGCGCCGCCTACCTCCTCTACACCCATCCGCAACGCATGCAGCGCGGCGGAATGCTGATCCTCGGCCCCAACCGCGCCTTCCTCTCCTACATCTCCGAAGTCCTGCCCGCACTCGGCGAGACAGGCGTGCGGCAGTCCACCCTCGAGGACGAGATCGCCCGCCACCCGGCCACGGCGCAGGACGACGACGCCGCGGCGATCATCAAGCACGACATCCGCATGGCCGAAGTCATGTACCGCGCGCTCTATGCGAGAGTGCGTGCGGACAAGGTGCAGCCGCTCGTCGTACCCGACGGCTCCTACCGCTGGCGGGTACCCGGAGACGAAATCGAACAGATCGTCCGGGACGTGCTCGCCGAAGAGCCCGCCTATGCCGTGGGGCGCGAACGCGTTCGGACCCGAATCGTCCGCGCCATGCAGCAACAGGCCGAGCGCCGCGCCGGCCCTCGTACCCGTACCTGGATCGAGAAGATCTCCCGGGCACGCCCACTCACCACCCTGCTCAACGCCATCTGGCCCACCGCGCGTCCCGAGCACGTCCTCGGGGACCTGCTGACCCGTCCGGGCTTCTTGGCAGCTACGGCCGAGGGGGTACTGGACCAGGATGAGCAGAAGGCCCTCCTCTGGCTCAAACCCCCGCGCTCCCACAAGTCGGCCCGTTGGTCGGCAGCCGACCTGGTACTGCTCGACGAGCTCGCAGGGCTGATCACACGACCCGCCGGCTACGGGCATGTCGTGATCGACGAAGCGCAGGACCTGTCCCCCATGCAGTGCCGCGCCATCGCCCGCCGCTCGCCTTTCGGTTCCCTCACCATCCTCGGGGACCTCGCCCAGGGCACCACTCCCTGGGCCGCACGCGACTGGCGGCACTTCCTCAACCACCTCGGGAAACCGGACGCCGTCATCGCTCCACTCACCACGGGTTTCCGCGTCCCCGGCCCGGTAGCCGACATCGCCAACAGCCTCCTGGAGCACCTCGACGTGCACGTACCTCCAGCCCGGTCCCTGCGCCGCGACGGCGAGGCGAACATCGAGGCGACCCACAACACGGCCACAGCGGTGGTCACGGCCGTGAACGCCGCGCTGGAGCAAGCGGGTTCCATCGGCGTCATCACAGCCGACGCCGAGACACACAGGCTCCACGACGCCCTGAACGCAGCCGGAATCCCGGCGTCCGGCCCTGCCGCCCTCGGATCGCGCGTCACCGTGGTACCGGCTTCGGCGGCCAAGGGACTGGAGTACGACCACGTGGTGGTGGTAGAGCCCGCAGCAATCGTCGAGGCCGAGCCCCGCGGCATGAACCGCCTCTACGTGGCGCTCACCCGAGCCGTCTCACGTCTCCATGTCATCCATTCCAAACCTCTGCCGCCCGCGCTCAGACCGTGAGCCGGCGGTCAGGAGGAGCACGGAATCGCCCTCTGCTCACCGGTTTTCGCATGGTTTCTCACGCACCACGACCCTTCGGGTGGCCAGGAGAGGTGCTGGCTCCCGGTCGACGCCTGACTGCCGGAGACCACCACGGACACGACCTGTCGTAGAACTCGTACGTCAGGTCGGCGTGCCGCAGGGACGGTACGTTGCGCGGCACAACGAGGCCACCGCCCGTCAGTGAGCCGTTGAAGCGGCCGGGCTGATTCCCAGGAGGTCGAGGACGGTCAGGACGCGGTTGCCGACAGCTCGCACCACACGTACTTGCCCCGGTCCCCCTCTCTGGACAGCGGCTGCCGGCCCCACACGTCCGAGCACGCCCGGACGAGCGCCGGCCCACGCCCTCCCTCCGGTTCTTCGTCCATGAACCGTTCGAAGGACTGCGGCGGTTCGGGTGGCTCGGGGTCGGTGTCCCACGCCCCGATCCGCGGCACCCCCGCCCGCCCACCGCACCCGCAGCGCGGCGGGCCCCTGCGTGTGCCGCACGGCGTTGGCGACCAGCTCCGTCGCGAGCGGCTCGGCGACGTCCACGAACCGGGTCAGCCCGTGCGTCGTGAGGCGGAACTCGATGGCCGTGGCCTGGAACACGGCTGTGGCAACCGGTCGGGTTCTCCATCCCGATGCCCGTCGGCCGGTGCCTTCAACAGCCGGTCCAGCTCGTTTCCGGCCTCGTCGTACCCGGCGTCGGAGATCCGTTGCAGCTCGCGCAGGTCGCCGACCGCGGCCGCGCGTCGAGTGAGCAGGAACCCGGCACGCATGGACCCCTCGTCCAGTAGTTCGCTCAGCTCTGTGACCTCGTCGGCCGCATCGGCGAGGTCGGCCAGCCGGTCCAAAGCCGTCTCGTTGCCCTCATCGGCCAGCTCGCGCAGGGTCTCCCGATCGGGATTCATGTCCGCCATGGCTCCATGCTCCAACCCTGCCCCAGGGGAAAGGTCAAGTGGGACGATGGCCGGGTGATCACCATCGGGCAGCTGGCCGGGTACGTCGGAGTGTCGATCAAGACCATCCGCGTCTATCACGACAAGGGGCTGCTCCCCGAGCCCGACCGCGATGCGTCCGGCTACCGGCGTTACGGCGCCAACGACGTCATCGATCTGATCAAGATCCGCACCCTCGCCGAAGCCGGCGTCCCCCTGGCCCGTGTCCGGGACCTGAAATCAGCAACCGACGACGAGTTCCAGCAGGCGCTGCGCGAGATCGACGACGAGCTCACCGACCGCATCCGTGGTCTGCGGACAACGCAAGGACGCCTGCGCCAGCTCGCCGCCGGGCAGCTGGCACCACTGCCCACCGAGGTAGGTGCCCATCTGGAGTGCCTGGCTCGCTGGGGATTCACCCCTCGTTGGGTGGACCTGCAACGAGACCTGTGGATCCTCGTGTTCGCCACCCACCCGGACCGCGCGATCACCCTGTTCCACGACCAGGCCGAGACCCTGGCCAATCCGGCGCTACGGCAGCTCTTCCTCGACTACGACCACGCACACGGCCTCGACGCCGACGATCCCCGCATCGACTGCCTCGCCCGCCGGATCGCCGAGGCGACCCGGGAACGCTACGGGCCCGACGAACCGCCCGAGCTGGATGCAGCCTCCGACATACCCGCCCTCATCCAGGGCACGGTCAACGCCTCTTCCCCGGCATGGCAGCGACTCGACACGCTCATTCGCACACGACGAGACGCGTGACTCGACGTGCACGGATGGCACCGGCTACGCGCGGAAATCGGTCAGTGCGTCGCGAACCACACTGCAGACGTTGCCTGATGCGGCACCGGTTTCCGCCAGGCTTCCTCTGCGAGTTCCAAGTTCACTCCACCGTGACCGACTTCGCCAGGTTGCGGGGCTGGTCCACCTCGTTGCCGCGGGCCGTCGCCAGCTCGCAGGCGAATACCTGCAGCGGCACCGTCGTCACCAGCGGCTGCAGCAGTGTGGGGGTGGCCGGGACGCGGATGAGGTGGTCGGCGTACGGGACGACCTCGTCGTCGCCCTCCTCGGCGATGACGATGGTGCGGGCGCCCCGGGCGCGGATCTCCTGGATGTTGGAAACGATCTTGTCGTGGAGGACGGAACGGCCTCGCGGTGACGGGACGACCACGACGACCGGCAGGTCGTCCTCGATCAGGGCGATCGGACCGTGTTTCAGCTCGCCCGCGGCGAAGCCCTCCGCGTGCATGTAGGCGAGTTCCTTGAGCTTGAGCGCGCCCTCCAGGGCCACCGGGTAGCCGACGTGCCGGCCCAGGAACAGCACGGTGTTCTTGTGGGCGAGGGCGCGGGCGAGCCGACGTACGGGCTCCATGGTCTCCAGGACGCGTTCCACCGACCGGGCGATGGAGGACAGGTCCCTCACGACCGCGCGGATCTCGTCGCCGTACTTCGCGCCGCGGACCTGGGCGAGGTAAAGGGCGAGCAGGTAGCAGGCGACCAGCTGGGTCAGGAAGGCCTTGGTCGAGGCGACGGCGACCTCGGGGCCGGCGTGGGTGTAGAGGACGGCATCGGACTCGCGGGGGATGGTCGAGCCGTTGGTGTTGCAGATGGCGAGGACGCGGGCGCCCTGTTCCCGCGCGTGCCGCAGGGCCATCAGGGTGTCCATGGTCTCGCCGGACTGGGAGATGGCGATGACGAGGGTCTGCTGGTCGAGGATCGGATCGCGGTAGCGGAACTCGCTCGCCAGCTCCACCTCGCAGGGAATCCGCGTCCAGTGCTCGATGGCGTACTTGGCGATCATCCCGGCGTGGAAGGCCGTGCCGCAGGCGACGATGACGACCTTGCCGGCCTCGCGCAGCGCCTCCGGCGGGATGCGTACCTCGTCGAGGGACAGGGCGCCGGAACCGTCGATGCGGCCGAGCAGGGTGTCGGCGACCGCCCGGGGCTGCTCGGCGATCTCCTTGAGCATGAAGTAGTCGTAGCCGCCCTTCTCCGCGGCCGACGCGTCCCAGTCGACGTGGTACGTACGGACGTCCGCCGACGCGCCGTCGAAACCGGTCACCGTGACCTTGTCGCGGCGCAGTTCGACCACCTGGTCCTGGCCCAGTTCGATCGCGGAGCGGGTGTGGTCGATGAACGCGGCGACGTCCGAGGCGAGGAACGACTCACCCTCTCCGACACCCACCACGAGCGGCGAGTTGCGGCGCGCGCCGACGACCACGTCCGGCGCGTCCGCGTGGACGGCGACCAGGGTGAAGGCGCCGAGCAGGCGCTTGCAGACGAGGCGCATCGCCTCGGCGAGGTCCGCGCAGGAGGAGAACTCCTCGGCGAGCAGATGGGCGACGACCTCGGTGTCCGTCTCGGAGGTCAGGTCGTGGCCGCGCCCGGCCAGTTCGGCCCGCAGTTCCGCGAAGTTCTCGATGATGCCGTTGTGGACGACGGCGACCCGGCCCGCGTTGTCGAGGTGCGGGTGGGCGTTGGCGTCGGTGGGGCCGCCGTGCGTGGCCCAGCGGGTGTGGCCGATGCCGGTCGACCCGGTGGGGAGCGGCCGGGCGGCCAGTTCCTTCTCCAGGTTGACGAGTTTCCCGGCCCGTTTCGCCGTGGCGAGCCCGCCGTCCGCGAGGACGGCCACGCCCGCCGAGTCGTAGCCCCGGTACTCCAGCCGTTTCAGTCCGGCCGTCACGACGTCCAGCGCCGACTGCGGCCCCACGTAACCCACGATTCCGCACATGTCCGGCAGCCTACGATCCGTCAGGCACCGAAAAGGGCTGCCGCGTGCCCGGAATCGGAAATTCCCACCGGTGCACGAAGCACCGGTGGGAACGGACGGGGCGCGTCAGCCGAGCTTGGCGAGCTGGGCGTCGGAGATCTGCGTCGGGAAGGGCGCCTCCTCGCCGGCGGCCAGCGCGGCGAGGTTGACCGCCGAGAAGGCGGCGACGGTGGAACCGGTGCGCGCGACGACGACGTTCACGGGGGCCTCGGACCCTGCGGCGGACATGGTCAGGGTGACCGTGAGTGCCTCGTCGGCACCCTTCGGCCCCTCGGCCTTGACGGCCTTCACGTACTCGCCGCTCTCGCCGTCGGTGGTGTAGGCGAAGCCCTCGGCACACTTCTCCACGGCGGCTTCGACGTCCTTGACGACCTGCTCGGCGCCGCCGTCCTCGTAGGAGGCGAGGCTGATCAGGACCTTGTCCACGTCGAAGCCCGCGGTCAGGGACTCCTCCAGGTCGGCACCCTCTGCGGGCTTCTCCGGCTCACCGGTCCAGGACCGCTTGACGGTGGCGGCGGGCGAGCCGACCGGGACACCGGCCTGGATGTGGGCGAGCGGCTGACAGGCCTCGTCCTTCACCTCGACCGCGTCGGCGGCGATGTCGTCCCCGGACGGCAGCTTGGTGACCACCTTGCCGTCCTTCACGTCCGCCTGCACCAGCGCGGCCTTCTCCAGCTCGGCCGCGGTCAGCGCCTTGGCCGCGGGCGCGGCGGAGGCGGAGGAGTCGGCCTTGCCCTCGTCGCCCTTGCCGCCACCGCTGCCGCTGTCGTCGGAGCCGCCGCAGGCGGTGACGAGCAGGGCGAGCGCGGCGGCGGAGGCGGCGAGAGCGGTACGGCGGACGGCGGTGGTTCTCACGGGGAACTCTTTCTTCGAAGGCGCGGCGGGACCCGCAACGCATTGCGCGCAATATAGACACAGCTCCCTCGTGAAATGATCATCGTGAGATCACCTGTGGGGCAACTGTGACTGCTACGTGATCTTGCCTCGCGCGCCCGCCGTCCGGCCCGGCCTGTTCCGCCCGGTCAGCCTGTTCCGCCCGGTCAGCCCGGTCAGCCCGGTCAGTCCTTCTCGACCGGTCAGCCCTTCTCACCCGGCTTGGACTGGCCCGGCTTGGAGAGACGGCGCACCCGGCGGCGGACGGCGGGGCCGATCCGGACCATGGCGCGCTTCTCGATGCCGCCGACCCGGCGCTCCAGGGCGGCGAGCCGCTTGTGGGTGGCGGCCAGTTCCTTGCGGGCCTCGGCAAGCTTCAGGCCGGTCTCCTTCGCCCGCTTCTCGGCGGCGGCCAGCCGGGTGCGCAGCTCCTTGTCCTCCTGGACGCGCTTGTCGATCCGGGTGTTGGCGACGGCGATCCGTTCCCGCAGCCGACTGACCCGGTAGCGCATGTGACCGTCGTCCGAGCCGTCCCAGACCGGCATCGAGGCCGGCAGGTCCAGGGCGGCGAGCCGGGCGTCGAAGGCCGCGCCGCCGTCGCCGTGGCTGTAGGTGTTCCGCAGGTCGTTCCGGTCCAGGAAGGAGACGATCCGCTCGAACCGTTCACCGTGATTCTTGATCATCGGCGAGTAGTCGGCATTCTCGTACAGGTCGCGCGGGTCGGTGTCCGGGGCGAGCGTGGCCAGCGGGACGTGCGGGATGTCGAAGTAACGGCACAGTTCGAGGGTCCGCGAGTCGTGGGTGAGCACGACGCTCGGGGTACCGGCCAGCAGTGCGGCGATGTTGCCGTGGATCCGGGTGCCGTAGGCGAAGTCGCGGCCGCGCAGCTCGTCGATCCAGGTCGCCGGGTCCAACGGCATCCGCACCTTGTTCTCGCGCAGCAGATCGTGGCTGAGCTGGAGCGGGAACGGGTCCTCGACCCCGGCCTCCGGCGTGATGTCACCCCAGAGCAGCAGTTCCGCGTCGACGAGGTTCTGCGCGTAGTAGAGCAGGTCGGGGTAGCGCTCCCACGCGTGACGGGCCAGTCCGGAGATGTCTCCCACGGGTATGGCGTCGGGGGAGAGGTTGAGGGCGAGACCCGAGGACCCGGTCAACTCCACTGCGCGAATGTCGGGGAAGGTGTCCCCGTACAGGAACATGGACGGGCAGCCGATGATGTCGACGCGGTCGGCGGGGAACCCCATGTCGGTGAGGTAGCGGGCGGTCAGCTCGCCGCGGACGCCGATCGACGCGGACCGGTCGAGGACGGCGGAGACGAAACGCCGCACCGACGCTTCGAGCGGTCCGAGCTCCTCGGTGTCGTAGTCGTCCCCGGTCTGGGCGCCCACGCCGAAGACGACCACGGGGATGGTGAGCTGCTCCACCAGGGTCGACAGCCGGTCCAGGGACGCGTGGAAGGTGTGGCGGAAGGCGTTCGCGAGCGGCACGACGAAGACGTCGTACTGCTCGTTGATCTCGGCCGCCCGCCGGGCCGACGGGTCGGTGCGGATGCCGTTGGAGACGACCTCGGTGTCCGGCGCGGACAGCATCTTGTGGGCGGAGTCGCTGAAGAGCAGATTGCCCGTGTTGGTCCCGATCAGATTCTGGTGGATGAACTCCGTCGGCGTGGCCACGCGGAGCGGGCTCTTCCCGGAACGGATCAGGATGCGCTTCACACGACACTCCCCGGCTGCGGCTGGCGGACACGACAGCGGCCCGAGCCGCTACGAAATGCTAAACGCCGTGCAACGAAAAGTCGGACACGGGGTGTGCACGTTCCGACAGCTTCCCTCATTCCCCCTCAGCTTCGTTCTCTTCCTGCCCGTCGCGTGACACAGCCCACGAACCATCCCGTTCAAAGTCCGTTAACAATGGACTGTGATCTCTCCGGTCTCCTCGACGTCCCGGAGCGCCCACCGGCAGCGGCCGGAGGCGACTCCCTACCTCGACCTCACCCGCGCGGAGTGGAGCGCGCTGCGCCACAAGACGCCGCTGCCGCTGTCCGCCGAGGAGGTGGAGCGGCTGCGCGGGCTCGGTGACGTCATCGACCTCGACGAGGTGCGGGACATCTACCTCCCGCTGTCCCGGCTGCTCAACCTCTACGTCGGCGCCACCGACGGGCTCCGCGGCGCGCTGAACACCTTCCTCGGCGAGCAGGGCTCCCAGTCCGGCACGCCCTTCGTCATAGGCGTCGCCGGTTCCGTCGCCGTCGGGAAGTCCACGGTCGCCCGGCTGCTCCAGGCCCTGCTGTCGCGCTGGCCCGAGCACCCGCGCGTCGAGCTGGTCACCACGGACGGCTTCCTGCTGCCCACCGCGGAGCTCCAGGCGCGCGGCCTGATGTCGAGGAAGGGGTTCCCCGAGTCGTACGACCGCCGCGCGCTCACCCGTTTCGTCGCCGACATCAAGGCCGGCAAGGACGAGGTGACGGCCCCGGTCTACTCCCACCTCATCTACGACATCGTCCCGGGCGAACGGCTCACCGTGCGCCGCCCGGACATCCTGATCGTCGAGGGGCTCAACGTCCTGCAGCCCGCGCTCCCCGGCAAGGACGGGCGCACCCGGGTCGGGCTCGCCGACTACTTCGACTTCAGCGTGTACGTGGACGCCCGCACCGAGGACATCGAACGCTGGTACCTCAACCGCTTCCGCACGCTGCGCGCGACCGCCTTCCAGAAACCCTCCTCGTACTTCCGCAAGTACACCCAGGTCTCGGAGGAGGAGGCCCTCGACTACGCCGGCACGATGTGGCGGACGATCAACCGGCCCAACCTGGTGGAGAACATCGCCCCCACCCGCGGCCGGGCCACCCTCGTCCTGCGCAAGGGCCCGGACCACACGGTCCAGCGCCTCAGCCTGCGCAAACTCTGACCGCCCGGCCCGGTCGCCCTCCAGGGTCCGTCCAGCCCTAGTCTTCCGGCATGCTGCACCTGCGCCTGATCACACCGGCCCACCAGACCGACGACGTGTGCCGGCTCGTCCGGGAGACCGTCGGGACCACCCATCTCGTCGTACTGCCGGGCGCCGCGCGCGATCCCGTCGGGGACGTCGTGATGTGCGACGTGGCCCGGGAGGCGGGCAACGACCTGCTGAGCGGGCTGCAGCGGCTGGGACTGGACACGTCCGGTTCCATCGCCATGGAGAACATCGAACTGTCGCTGTCCGAGCGGGCCGAGCGGGCCGAGGAGGAGGCGCCCGGCGAGGCCGCGGACGCGGTGTTGTGGGAGCACCTGGCCGAGGAGACCCACGAGGAGTCGACCCTCTCGGTCACGTACCTCTCGTTCATGACCCTGGCCACCATGATCGCGGCCTGCGGTGTCGTGCTCGACAACGCCATCCTGATCGTGGGGGCGATGGCGGTCGGCCCGGAGTTCGGCCCGCTGACGGGCGTCTCCACCGCGCTGGTACGGCGCCGGCCGCGGCTCGCGCTGCGCTCGGTGATCGCGCTGCTGGTGGGCTTCGCCGTGGCGATGGCCGTGACGGTCGGCTTCAGCCTCCTCATGGACGCGTTCGGACTGTTCACCGAGGCGCGGCTGGAGGGCGAGCGGCCGCAGACCGGGTTCGTCTACGCGCCCGACTGGTTCTCGTTCGTCGTGGCGGTACTGGCCGGAACGGCCGGCACCCTCTCGCTCACGTCCGCCAAGTCCGGCGCCCTGGTCGGCGTCGCCATCTCGGTGACGACGATCCCGGCCGCCGCGAACGCCGCCGTGGCCCTGAGCTACGGCGACGCCGGCCAGACCTGGGGCTCCACCCAGCAGCTCCTGCTCAACCTGCTGGGCATCACCCTGGCCGGCATCCTCACCCTGCTGACGCAGAAGCTGTTCTGGGACCGGCAGCGCAAGCGCACCCGCCGGCCGTCCGGTTCCGGTTCCGGTTCCGGCTCCTGAAAGCCGGGCTCGGGCTCGGGCTTCCACGATCACGGGCGGCCGGGTGACGGGGCGGCCTGCCGGCGCTGCCGGACAGCGGCCGCCCGCCCCGGTCAGCCCAGCGCCGACTTCACCACGTCCGCCAGGCGTTCCGCGACCGAGCGGGCCTGGTCGATGTCGGCGGCCTCCACCATCACGCGGACCAGCGGCTCGGTGCCCGAGGGGCGCAGCAGCACGCGGCCGGTCCCGCCCAGCTCGCGCTCGGCCTCCGTCACGGCCGCCGCGAGTTCCCCGGAGGTCTTCACCCGGGTCCTGTCCACGTCGGGCACGTTGATGAGCACCTGCGGCAGCCGCTCCATCACCGACGCCAGCTCGCGCAGCGAACGCCCCGTCTCGGCGACGCGCGCGGCGAGCAGCAGACCGGTGAGCGTGCCGTCGCCCGTCGTGGCGTGGTCGAGGACGATGACGTGACCGGACTGCTCACCGCCGAGGGCGTAGCCCTGCTGCTTCATCTGCTCCAGGACGTACCGGTCGCCGACCGCGGTCTGCACGAAGTGGATGCCCTCGCGCTCCATGGCGAGCTTGAACCCGAGGTTGGACATCACGGTCGCGACGACGGTGTCGGAGCGCAGTGCGGAACGCTCCCGCATCGCCAGCGCGAGCACGGCGAGGATCTGGTCCCCGTCCACCTCTTCACCCGTGTGGTCGACCGCCAGACAGCGGTCGGCGTCGCCGTCGTGCGCGATACCGAGGGCGGCCCCGTGCTCGACGACCGCGGCCTTCAGCTGCTCCAGGTGGGTCGAGCCGCAGCCGTCGTTGATGTTGAGCCCGTCCGGCTGGGCGCCGATGGTGACGACCTCGGCCCCGGCCCGCGCGAACGCCTCCGGCGAGACCCGAAAGGCGGCGCCGTGCGCCTCGTCGAGGACGATCCGCAGGCCGTCCAGCCGGTTCGGCAGAACGCCGACGAGGTGGGCGACGTACGTGTCGAGCCCTTCCTCGTAGTCCCGCACGCGGCCCACGCCGGCGCCGGTCGGGCGGCCCCAGGGGGCGCCGGTGCGGTGCTCCTCGTACACGGACTCGATCCGGCCCTCCAGCTCGTCGGCGAGTTTGTGGCCGCCGCGCGCGAAGAACTTGATGCCGTTGTCGGGCATGGCGTTGTGGCTCGCGGACAGCATCACGCCGAGGTCGGCGCCGAGCGCCCCGGTCAGGTGCGCCACGGCGGGCGTCGGCAGCACGCCGACCCGCAGCACGTCCACGCCGGCGCTGGCCAGCCCGGCGACCACCGCGGCCTCCAGGAACTCCCCGGACGCCCGCGGGTCACGCCCGACCACGGCGGTCGGCCGATGCCCCTCGAACGTGCCCGCCTCGGCCAGTACGTGCGCGGCGGCCACGGAGAGGCCCAGCGCCATCTCGGCCGTCAGGTCCACGTTGGCGACACCGCGCACGCCGTCCGTGCCGAAGAGTCGTCCCACTTGTCCTCCTGAGAAGCGTCAGTACCGATATCCGTATCGAAATGCCATATCGAATGCCGTACCGGAAGTCGTGTCGAGCGTGATGTCGCGAGGGCGGACCGAGGACCACGGCACGTGATGCCGGGCACCGGGTGCCGGGCATGACCCTTGGCCCCCTGGGCCACGGCCCACGGGTGCGTGTGAGGTGTCCGACGGTCGCGATGCGTGGGCGGCTCCCGCATCCCGAGGCAAGCGCTCCCCGGCCATCCGATCAGACTAGCCGTCGAGCACCTTGTGCCGTTATACGCCCGCAACAGTGAGAAAACGAACGCCCCGGCGGCACTGGGCGTGCCGCCGGGGCGTTCGGAGTACGTGCAGGGGCAGCTGCAATCAGCGCTTGCTGTACTGCGGGGCCTTGCGGGCCTTCTTCAGACCGGCCTTCTTGCGCTCGACCGCGCGGTCGTCGCGGCGGAGGAAGCCGGCCTTCTTGAGCGCGCCGCGGTTGTTGTCGACGTCCGCCTCGTTCAGCGCACGGGCGACACCGAGACGGAGCGCACCGGCCTGACCGGAGACACCGCCACCCGCGATGCGGGCGATGACGTCGTAACGGTCGTCGAGCTCGAGCACCTTGAAGGGCTCGTTGACTTCCTGCTGGTGCACCTTGTTCGGGAAGTAGTCCTCGAGGGTGCGACCGTTGATCTTCCACTTGCCGGTGCCCGGGACGATCCGGACACGGGCGATGGCGTTCTTGCGACGGCCCAGGCCGGCGGCCGGCTGCGGGTCGCCGAAGCGGGACGCCATGGACTCCGAGGTGTACTCGCCCTCGACGGGCACCTCGGACTCGGTGGTGTAGCTGTCGATGTCGATGTCGGTCTCTTCGAGCGGCTGCTCGGCAGTGGTCTCGGCCACGATGCTCCTCAGATTCTGTTCAGTCTTAGGGGGTGGCCGGAATTACTGCGCGACCTGGGTGATCTCGAACGGCACCGGCTGCTGCGCAGCGTGCGGGTGCTGGTCGCCCGAGTAGACCTTCAGCTTCGACAGCATCTGACGGCCCAGGGTGTTCTTGGGGAGCATGCCCTTGATGGCCTTCTCGATGGCCTTCTCGGGGTTCTTCGCCAGCAGCTCGTCGTAGCGGACGGAGCGCAGACCACCCGGGTAGCCCGAGTGGCGGTACGCCATCTTCTGGGTCCGCTTGTTACCGGAGAGGTGCACCTTGTCGGCGTTGACGATGATGACGAAGTCACCGGTGTCGACGTGAGGGGCGTAGATCGGCTTGTGCTTGCCGCGCAGGATGGAGGCCGCAGTGGAGGCCAGACGACCCAGGACGACGTCCTGAGCGTCGATGACGTGCCACTGGCGCGTCACATCGCCGGGCTTGGGGCTGTACGTACGCACGGTTCGTAGCCTTCGCTTCTTCAGTGAGTGGTCCTGACATGGCCACCGAAGACGATCACGACAGCCCTGACCGCACTGCGGTGACGCAAACCGCGTGCTGGTCGCTGGTCATCGGCCCGGCGGACCGGTGTAAGGGCCCCTCACGTGAGAATGAGCAAGCCAATACACATAACAAACATGCAGAATACCCACGCTCGGCCGGACGGGTCAAAACGAGTCCGCCGGGTGTGGGCTACACCAACTCTACAGGGCTCCGCCACCACCCGGCCCCCTCCCGTTCGCCGGCCCCGTCTCCCCGCCGCCCGTCGGCCCCGTCCCCCACCGTCCGCCGGCCCTCACCCTCCGGCGGGACCATTCCCACCCGTTCGCCGAGGCTCGCGCGCGCCACCCGTACCAACCACCCGGAGTTGTCTCTTTTGCCCGTCGGCGCGAGGGCGACGGCGGCAACGACGGGAGCCCCGGGCGGGGTTGGGGCGGACCGGCGCACCCCGCTCCCGTCTAAGATGCGCCCCATGAGTTATGGGCAGGGGGGACCTCCTTCGCAGTGGGATCCCTGGAAACCGCAGTCTCAGCAGCCCTGGAACAGCGGGGGCGGGAGCGGCAGCGGCCAGGCACCGGACTGGGCCGCGCTCGCCGACGCGTCCGAGACACGTCACAAGCGGCGGCGGCTGCTGTTCATCGGCGGCGGCGCGATCGCCACCGTCGCGATAGGCACCGCCGTGGCGGTGGCCGTCGTCTCGGCGAACGACAGCAACCAGGCCTCCGACCCGTCCTCCCGGCTGCCGGCGACCGCCGGCCTGCCGAGCGCCACCGGCACGGTCCCCTCGTTCGCCCCGACGAGCGCGCCGCCACCGCTGGACCCGAAGGACTTCATCTCCAGCGTGCAGAAGGACCGGGCGCCGCTGGGCCCCGACGTCCTCTTCCCGGGCACGCAGCTCACCATGGGCGACACGGTGTACAAGAAGGGCCCGACGGCCGACACCCGCAACTGCGCCTCGGCCGCCAAGGCCACGCTGCCCAAGGTCCTCACCGACAACGCGTGCAGCCGTCTGCTCCGGGTCACCTACACCAAGGACGACATCGCGGTGACGGTGGGCGTGGCCGTCTTCGACACCGAGGCCCAGGCGGTCAAGGCCAAGCAGCAGGCCGACGCCAAGAGCATCATCAAGTCCCTCGCGGGCGGCGGCGTCGAGGGGTTCTGCGACGGCGCGGTCTGCCGTTCGACCACCAACTCCTACGGCCGTTACGCCTACTTCACGCTGTCCGGCTTCACCTCCGCCAAGAACGTGACGGAGAAGGACAAGGCCGTCTTCTCCACCGGCAACGATCTCGCCGAGTTCACCTTCCGCCAGATCCGCCGCCGCGGCGAGGCCCAGGCCTCGGCCGCCGCGAACGAGTGACGACGGCCGGGCAAGCCCATTCGACGACGGCGGCGACTGCGAGCAGGGCCCGGGGCTGCTCCCCCGGGCCCTGCTCGGTTCCTCCGTGCCTCGTTCCCTCAGCGCCTCACAGCCGCTTCGCGCTGCGCAGCGTCTTCGCGTAGTAGCCGTTGCCGTCCAGCCGGGAGACGCCGCCGATGTCGCCGATGGTCGGGCCGTTGACCTCCTCGCGGCTGGAGACGAAGACCAGATGGCCCTCGGTGTCGTAGCCGAGCACCATGCCCACGTGGTCCAGCCGGTCCTTGGTCCGCGCGTCGAGCTTGAAGAAGACGAGGTCTCCGGGCTGCAGTTGGTCGATGTTGGCGGGCCGGTCCTCCGCAGCCACCCCGGCCAGCGGGAGCACATCGGCGCCCACCTTGGAACGGGCCATACCGTTGGCGGTGCGAGGCAGCCCGTCGCCGGAGGAGTCGTCCGAGGACATCAGCGGGTAGCGGGCACGGTAGCCGAGCACCATGCGGATGAAGCCGGAGCAGTCCAGGGCCCTGGCCCGCATGGTCTCCGGCGCCCCGACGACACCATCCCGGAACGGGTACTGGACACCGAGGAAGTCGTAGAAGTCGGACTGTTCCAGGCGCAGGTCGTCGCCTTCCGCGCCGCTGGTGTTCAGCGGGCCGAAATCGGCGTCACCGGCGTAGAGCGTGCCCTGCTCGTCCTTCTTGTCCGGGGCGCCGGCCACGTACTGGAAGGCGAACGCGAAGAGGTCGTCCTCCTCGCTGTCCTTGTTCTCGGCGTACCAGTCCTTGAACCACTGCTCCTTCTCCGCGCCCTTCTTCCACTCCTCGGGCATGAGCCGGACCCAGTCCCGGGTGGACACCTTGGAGGTGGTCGCCGCCGGCTCCTGGAAGGTGCGGGCCTTTCCGGTCAGCGTCGCGGTGCGCGACCCGTCGGTGAGGACCGCCGCGATCTGTCCGTCGCCGCCGCGCAGCACCGAGCGCGCCGGGTTCTCCAGCCGGGACCACGTCGCCTTGCTGTCGTCCGCCCCGCCCCCGGACCCGCCGGTGCCGTCCAGGACACCGACGTTGCGGACCTCGGTGGCCCCGGGCGCCTCCTGCTTGCGCAGCTCCACGGTGAGGTAGCCGGAGGCCGCGACGAGCGTGAGCACCACCAGCCCGGGGACGATGTGGCGCGTCTTCTTCTTCCCTTTCCCTGCCATCGGAATGCTCCTCGGTTGTTGTCAGACAGTGGGCATGACGCCGAGCAGCAGGCCGGCGGCGATGACGATGTAGGCCATGAGCGACACGGTGCCTGTGGCCAGCAGGGTGGGCCCCTTGGGTTGACGCACCATCTGGTAGGCGATCAGGCCGGGCACGATGAACCCGAGGGTCTGGTTGCCATACAGCAGCGGGAACTCGAGCGAGAGCACGATCATCACGGTGCCCTGGAGCAGCACGCCCAGCAGCACGACCGCGGCGAAAAGCCGCTTGCCGTACAGAATCACCAGTCGCTGCATCACCTTGGTGCCCGCGTAGGTCAGGGCCGTCACGCCCACCACCATCGCCGCGCGCTGCAGGTCCTCGATGAGGGTGAGCGCCAGCCAGCCCGGGGTGATCATGCCGCCGGGCGACAGGTTGGTGGTGAGGTAGCACAGCAGTGAGAAGAACAGACCTATCGCGATGCCCAGAGCGGCCATCTCGGGGGTCAGTGCGGCGGTGATCAACGGGGTCTCCGGGCAGGTGTGCGGAAAGAAGAAGGGCGGTCGGCCCTCGAGGGCTCAGCGACGCGGAGGCGGTCCGCCGCCGTCCTCGTCGGTCGGGTACCAGGGCCCGCCGTCGGGCTCGTCGTGGTACGGCGGGCGCTGCTGCTCGGGCCCGTGCTCCTGGTACTGCCCGTGCTGCGGAGCGCGCTGCGCCTGCTGTGGCGGGTGCGGTGCGCTCCGCTGCTCGTACTGCTCGGACTCCGCGTACCGGTCGCGCTGCTCATACCGCTCGTGCTGCGCGTGCTGCTGGTACTGGCCTCGCTGCTCGTACTGGTCCTGTTGTGCGTAGGGGGCGTGCCGGTCCCGTTGCCCCTGCTGCTGGAGTGCCGCCTGCTGGGCGAGGAGGTGGCGGCGGATGACGGGGATCTCCTGGGTCTGGGAGGCCTGGTAGCGCTCCTCGTACGCCGTCGGGTAGGCGGCGAACGGGTCCAGGCGGGGCGCCTGCTGCGCCGGAACTGCGGCGGCCGGGCCCTGAGCCGCCCGCTCCGGGCCGGTCTGCTGCCCCGGGCCGGCCGGCTGGTCCGCGTCGGGCGTCTCGTCCGCGGGGAGCTCGGCCAGGTACTCCAGCAGTTCCTCTCCCTGGCCGTGGATGTTGCCGATGGCGACGAGCGAGGAGCCGTCGGACATGCGGCCGAGCAGTTCCGTCATGAACTCGTGTGCGTCCCGGCGTTCACCGCCCAGGTCCACCGCGCGGTCCCGCCACTCGGCGGGGATGGCGTCGATGGCGCTCTTGGCGGGGTGCCCGATGACGAAGACGTTGTCCGGCTGGAGGTCGGGGATGATCTCGCCCATCTGCCCGTTGCGCTCCACTCGGTCCGGGCGGCAGTTGATCACGACGTTCAGCGGGCGGCGGATGGCGCCGAGGTCGAGCAGCTGGTTGATGTTCATCAGCGTCGACTCGGGGTCGTTGGCCGCGAAGACGTTGGCGAAGGACAGCCGCTTGCCCTCCTCGGTCACGTACTTCTCCACGGAGAGCACACCCGGGTCCGGCGGGGCGTCGTACATGCCCTGCAGGGCGACCTCGCGTTCCACGCCGAGCAGTTCGGCCACGACCAGGGCAATCGCGACGTTCTCCTTGAACGTGAACCAGCTGAAGCCCCGCAGCTCCTCGTCGGTGACCATCTCGGGGTCCGCGTAGATCAGCTTGCAGTTCCGGGCGTCGGCCTCCTCCTGAAGGATGTCGAAACGATCCTTCTCTGCGGTGACGCAGATGCCGTCCTGGGGCATCGAGCGGCACAGCGAACGGGCCACGTCGTCGAGCGTGGGACCCATCTCGGCGAGGTGGTCCTCACGGACGTTGCACAGCACACCGATCGTCGAGCGGATCAGCTTGCTCTGGTTGACCTCCTGCAGGGCCGGCATGACTGCCATGCACTCGATGACGAGCGCGTCGGGCCGGTACGCGGCGGCCCGGCGGACGATGCCGATCTGCTCCACCACGTTGGCGATGCCGAACTTGCGGTAGACCGGCTCCTCGGTCGCGTCCGGGTGGATGAACCGGGCGGCCGTACCGGTCGTCTTGGCGACGGTGGTCAGGGCACCGCCGCGCAGGGCACCGGCGCACAGCCGGGTGATGGAGGACTTGCCACGGATGCCGTTGACGAGCACCCGGGACGGTATCGAGTGCAGGGCGGCGTAGTGCCGGCGCTGCTCGATGACACCCGCCGCGAAGAGAAGCAGGCAGCAGATCAGCAGTGCGAAGTAGAGGTAGAGCACGGCGGGTCACCTTCCTCCGGCGCCGAGCCGGGATTCACCGGGTCGGGGGTCGGCGGGTCGGGGGTCGGCGGGTCGGCGGGGCTGCTGCTGCCGGCGGGCCTGGAGCTGCTGGCGGATCAGTTCGAGGCTGCGGACGACCGCTCCCACCTCGTCGTGGTACGTGGGGTAGAGCACCGCCTTGAGCTCGCCGTCGGCCAGCTTCTCGGCGCTGGTGGCGAGGGCGCGCAGCGGCCGGGCGACCACCAGGTACACCCAGCCCAGGCAGACCACGATCGCGGCGAGCCCGAGCAGGCCCGCGAGCACGCTGCGGTCCTCCCGCTCGTACGCGGTGATCTGGAAGCGGTCGGCGTTCTGCCAGCTGACCACGGTCCAGCCGATGTCGGCGGCGACACCGCCGCCGCTGAAGGGAGCCGCGGCCGCGACGGTGATATTGCCGCCGTCGCGGATGAGGAGCCCGTTCTCGACGGGTCCGGCGCCGACCTGCACACTGCCCGCCCGGACCAGGTCGGTCAGGACCTCGCGGGGCAGCTCCTCGAAGGCGAGGAAGCCGTCGCTGGCGGCGAGGGTCCGGCCCTTCGCGTCCGCCACCCGGACCTCACCGAGGCCGGGACGCTTCAGCAGTGAGTTGAGGAACTCGATCCGCACCTCGCCGACGAGCGTGCCGCCCTCCTCCGGCAGCGGCGCGCCGGCCTGGAGCACCGGCTTTTTGCCGTTTTCCCCGGACACCCTGACCAGTGGCAGATCCTTCTCGTCACTCCAGTCGTGCGGGTCGCTCCCGGCGCGGACGAGAACCTCGCCGCCCGCGTCGACGACGTACAGCGCCGCGTACCGGGTGTGCTGGCTCAGGGCGTCCTCGAGCACGTTCTCGGTGGCGTCCCGGTCGGCCACGTCGACGAGACGGGAGGTGGAGACCAGGTCGGCCTGGGCCTCGTTCAGTGCCCGGCGGACGCGGTCGGACACCAGGTCGGTGCGGTCGCGCTGGTCGTTGACCATGGTGGCGGGCACGCTGACCGAGTCGTCGGTGCGGTTCAGGAGCAGACCGACCGGCACGCACCACAGGAGCAGCAGTACGGCGGTCACCGCGAGCTGCGCCCGGATGCCGAACCGGGCCCTGCCGCCGCGCTTGGTGCCCTTTCCGCCGTCGGAGTCACCCGGACCGTCCGAGTCGCCGAGCTGTCCCCGCAGCCGCTCCAGGGCCGAGCCGATGCGCGCGGCCTCGCCGCCTCGGAAGGTACCGACGGGACGGGTCAGGTCACCGCGGGCGAGTCGGCGGGACTCCAGGAACAGCCGCAGCAGGGGCCGCTGTACCCGGGCCCACAGCACCGCCGCGGCCAGCAGGCCGAGCACCACCAGGGCACCGGCCGCGATCAGTCCGTAGAGCTCGCGGCCCGTGGCACCGCTCTGCTCGGCGACCACGGGCAGCATGGCCACGACCGTGAGTCCGAGGCCCGCCGCGACGCTGTCCTTCTCCTCGGGGTCGGAGGAGGCCAGGGAGGCGTAGCCGCCGGTGGTGACACGACCGTTGTAGTCGTCCCCCACCAGGGTCCCGCTGATGCCGGAATAGCCGCGGGAGCCGGGCTCCTTGGCGGTGACGGGGTGTCCTTCGGTCCGCTCGGCCGACTGCGCGGACAGGTCGGACATCTGCTTCTGGAGGAAGTCGAGTTCCTCCCGCTGCTTGTCGGAGTTGAGTGCTTCCGACTGCTCGAATCCGGCCGTCGCGAGCACCTCGCCGTCCTTGGCCACGACCGCCATGGTGCGGAACGGGCCGAGCGTGATGGGCGGTACGGACAGGCTGTTGGAGGCGATCAGGAGCTGCTGCGGGCGGTCCTTCCAGTCGAGGACCACCATCGTCATCAGCCGGACGTCGCCGGTCTCCAGCCGCACCATGCGCGGGACCAAGGCGTTCTTTCCGGTGAGAACGTCCTTGTCCAGCCAGGCGAGAGGGATGCGTTCGCCACGTGCGGCGAGCACGTCCCCGCTCTCCAGGTCCACCACGGTGGTGCCGGTCCACTTCTGGTACGTCCTGCCGAGGTCGGAGAGGACGTCCTCCGGCTCGGCCGGCTTCCCGGCGTTCAGCGCGCCCGCGGTGCGCCGCAGGTCCGTGACCCGCTCGTCGATGGAGGCACGCAGTGCGATCGCCCCGTCCTCCGCATAGTGCTGCTGGGAGGAGAGCACGGCCTTCGGAACGACGCGGTCGCTGCCGGGACCGAGCACCTGGGTGGTCAGCCCGGCCAGGGCGAGGATCAGTACGCACAGCACCGCGATCGGCGGGCGGATGCCCCCGAGCAGCGGCATGTCCGCCCGTCTGCGGTTGCGTCGCCGCTTCTGTGCCGAGGGCGGCGCGACATGGCTCGATGTCACCGGTGGTCTTCCTTGGTCTTTGCGCGAGGGCCGGGCGTACGCCGGCGCACCGCTACCGCAGCCATGCGACGTCGTCACTCAATAGACTGATAAACGCCGACAAGGTTGCATCCCCGGCGCGAACTACGGGTGTGGGGCCGGTCACTTCTCCAGCGAGAGCTGCTCGAGGCCGTCGCCGCCGGGGGCACCCCGGTTGTAGAGGAAGCCCCGGGTCCGGTCGATCGCCAGCCGGTAGCGGGCGAGCCGCTCCTCGGACAGGTCGCCCGGCTCGTCGAGCATCATCCGGGCGTCCACCAGCCGAAGGTCCTGCACCGCACCATCGGGAGCCTTCTCACCGGGCTCCACCTCCGGCGGAATGTCCACCAGGGTGGTGCGGTAGCGAGCGGAGACGTCCCAGCCCTCGGTCGTCTCCTCGAACTCGAACCAGCCGATGGCCCCCTCCTCGGTCAGCCCCGTCGGCGAGGAGTGCCGGGCCACATGGTTGCCGAGGCTGTAGGCGACCCAGGTGCCGTTCACCTTCTGAATCGGCTGGACGACGTGAGCATGGTGTCCGATCACGAGGTCGATCCCGGTATCCTCGCCGATGCGTTCCGCCAGCCTCAGTTGCGCGACACCCGGCTCGTTGTAGTGCTCGGCGCCCCAGTGGATCGAGAGCAGCACCACTTCGGCGCCCTGTTCACGGGCTCGGGTCTCGGCCTTCTCGATCTCCGCCAGGTCGGTCTTCTTGAATGCCCAGCGCTGCTTCTCGGGCACCGGGTGGACGAACGACTCCCATGAGTAGGAGAGGTGCGCGACCTTGACGCCCTTGACGTCACGGATGTTGATCCGCGCCGCCTCCTTCTCGGACCGTGCGGATCCGGTGTGCCCGAGGCCGACGTCGTCCATGACGTCCAGCGTGCGCCGCACGCCGTCCATCCCATGGTCGAACGTGTGGTTGGAGGCGGTCGAGCAGGTGTCGTAACCCACATCCTTCAGGGACGAGAGGACCTGCGGCGGGACCAGGAACTCCGGGTATCCCGAGAAGGGACCCTCGGGCTTGCCCACGGGGGTCTCCATGTGACAGATCGCCAGGTCCGCCTTGCTGATGACAGGCTTCACCCCGGCGAGCGTCGGCCCGAAGTCCAGCCCCTTCTCTCCCTCACCGGTCGCCTTCGCATCCTTGGCCGCCTGTTCGACCAGCTCGGGGTGGATGAGCACGTCACCCGCAGCCGCGACGGTGAAGGAACGTCCTCCCGGCTTGGCCTGCGGCTCCACGGAACCGTCAGCCGTACCGCACGAGACCAGGAGACCGGTCAGCGCGACCAGGGTGGCCGCCACCCGGACCTTAGGGAGAGACTTACACAGTGTCACTTGGTCATATTTACATGGTCCGTACATCCCCCACGCCAATTACCATTACAAGACAGTCACGTTTCGTTCCGATTATCGCCCTGGTGCTCCTTATTCTTACAATGACGGGTTGCCAAACAAACTCCGGAGAGAAATCGGAGGAAACCGTTCCGCCAGCAAGGGAGTTGGTGGACCTCCGCAGCCGTGTCCTCACCTACACGGAGACCTTCGAGCGCGACGGTTCCTACATTCCCCCCGACGCCGGCCAGCGCGACCGGCTCGCCCGTGGCATCGGACGGCTCCTCGATCACGACGCGCACAAGGCCGACGAACTCCTCGCCCCCATCGGCCTGCGTGTCACCCGGCTCACCGACACCTCGACCGGCCGGCGCTACGACGAGGTCGCGGCCTCGGGCAAGGGCGCGAGCGCGCACTGGGGGCGGCTGTATCTGAACGCCGACTCCGCCGTCCGCTGGAACGCGCAGGTGCCGCACCCCGTCGCCGACCGGGAGACCGAGGCGCTCGGCGTACGGCTCCTGGAGGACAACCCGGGCGGTGCGCTCGTCCTGGCCGGCGCCCACCGCCGGGCGGGCGACGGCGAGGGCGACGACGGCAGCGCCGTCGCCGATGTGGCCCACCGCGAGGACAGCGCCTTCCACACGATCGTCGTGGAGTTGCAGAAGCGCGGGGTACCCGGCATCCAGCTGCACGGCTTCGCCGAGTCCTCCGTGAAGCGCTACGACGCGATCCTCTCCAGTGGCGCCGCGCAGAGCGCGCCCGGCGAGGCATCCACCCTGGCCGACCACCTGGAGACGGACAGGCTGCGGGTCTGCCGTGGCTGGTCGGCCCGCTGCCCCCTGGAGGGCACCACCAACGTCCAGGGCAAGGCCGCGCAGCAGCACCACGCGACCTTCCTGCACCTGGAACTCGCCCCGGACGGCCGCGGCGAGGGACCCGACTCCCAGGAGGTCGTGGACGCCCTGTCGGAACTGCTCACGACCTGGGCGGAGGAAGGAGCCGGGAACTGAGCGGAAAGTCGGGCGGAGAGCCGGGCCCGGCCCGGGGTCAGCAGCACCGGGCCGGTGGGGCCGGCAGTGAGCGCCTGTTGCGGGCCTCCTTGGAACGGGCGGCCAGGAGGTCGTCGGACGGATAGCCGACCTCCTCCAGGGTCAGCCCGTGCGGGCGCACGACGTGCACCGCGGAGTCCCGTACGCCCGCCGCCAGGACCTTGCCCGGCCAGTCGGGCGCGCGGTGGCCGTCGCCGACGAACAGCAGCGCCCCGATCAGCGAGCGCACCATGTTGTGGCAGAAGGCGTCGGCCCGGACCGTCGCCGTGATCACCCCGTCCGTGCCGCGCACCAGGCTCAGCTCCTGGAGCGTACGGATCGTCGTCGCGCCCTCCCGCCGCTTGCAGTACGCGGCGAAGTCGTGTTCCCCCAGAAGTCCCCCCGCCGCCTCGTTCATGGCGTCGACGTCGAGGGGCCAGTCGTGCCAGAGCACATGGCCCCGCAGCAACGGATCCACACCGCCGGGGTGGTCGGTGACGCGGTACGCGTAGCGTCTCCAGATCGCGGAGAAACGGGCGTTGAACCCCGCGGGGGCCTCGGCGAGGGACCAGATGCGCACATCGCGCGCCAGCCGTCCGGCGAGCCGCTTGAGCAGCTTCTCCCTGTGCCGCTCCCACAGCTCGGCCGGGAGGTCGACATGGGCCACCTGGCCGCGGGCGTGCACCCCGGCATCGGTCCGTCCGGCCACGGTCAGTTCGTACGTCGTCTCCCCGGACCGGGTGACGGTCCGCAGGGCGTCCTCGATCTCCCCCTGCACGGTCCGCCGGCCCCCGGCCTGCTTGGCCCAGCCGGAGAACCCGGCCCCGTCGTAGGAGAGATCGAGACGGATACGGACGTGTCCGGGCTGCACTTCGTCACTCACGTACAGATCCTCTCAGGCGTACAGCATCGGGCAGCAGGCATACGAAAAGCGGGCCCGCCCTCACAAGGGCGGACCCGCTCAACGTGAAGCAGTGCTGCCTCAGGCGTCCTTGGCGTCCTCGGACGGGGCCTCGGCGGCCTCGTCCTTGGCCAGGTCGGCCTTGGCGTCCTCGGCCGGGGCCTCGGTGGCCTCGTCCTTCGTGAGGGCGTCTTCCTTGACCGCGCGCTTGGTCGCGGCCTCGGCCTCGCCGGTGGCCTCCTGGGCGACCGTCAGGGCCTCGACCAGCTCGATGACGGCCATGGGCGCGTTGTCGCCACGGCGGTTGCCGATCTTGGTGATGCGGGTGTAGCCACCCGGCCGGTTCTCGTACCGCGGGCCGATCTCGGTGAAGAGCGTGTGCACGATGCTCTTGTCCGTGATGACCTGGAGCACCTGGCGGCGGTTGTGAAGGTCGCCCTTCTTCGCCTTGGTGACCAGACGCTCGGCGTACGGACGCAGCTTGCGCGCCTTCGCCTCGGTGGTGGTGATCCGGCCGTGCTCGAAGAGCGCCTTCGCGAGGTTCGCGAGGAGCAGCTTCTCGTGCGCGGCGCTGCCGCCCATACGGGCACCCTTGGTGGGCTTCGGCATGGTGTCTCTCCTAGGTGTCTGCCCCGGCCGTATCAGGTACCGGGGTCAGTATCCGAGCAGGCGGTCGCCTGTCGGAGATCCGGACAGGGCCCCGAAGGGGCCCGTCCGGAGGGGGCGCGGGGCGGTGCCGATATGCGACTCCGTCGCGTGGGCGCGACAAGCCACAGCGCACCCGCACCCGAGTACGGACCGGAAGGCCCGAGCTCTCAGTACTGCTCGGTCTCGACGAACCCGGCGTCCGCGTCGTCGTCCGCCCCGAAGGCGTCCGCGGCAGCGGTGGGGTCGAATCCGGGCGGGCTGTCCTTCAGAGCCAGGCTCATGCCGGCCAGCTTCGCCTTGACCTCGTCGATCGACTTCGCACCGAAGTTGCGGATGTCGAGGAGGTCGGCCTCGGAGCGGGCGACGAGCTCACCCACGGAGTGGATGCCCTCGCGCTTGAGGCAGTTGTACGAGCGGACGGTGAGCTCGAGCTCCTCGATCGGCAGCGCCAGATCGGCGGCGAGAGCGGCGTCCGTCGGGGACGGGCCCATGTCGATGCCCTCGGCGTCGATGTTGAGCTCGCGGGCCAGCCCGAACAGCTCGACCAGGGTCTTGCCGGCCGACGCCATGGCGTCACGCGGACGCATGGCCTGCTTGGTCTCGACGTCGACGATCAGCTTGTCGAAGTCGGTGCGCTGCTCGACACGGGTCGCCTCGACCTTGTACGTGACCTTCAGCACGGGGCTGTAGATGGAGTCGACCGGGATACGGCCGATCTCCTGGCCCACCTGCTTGTTCTGCACGGCGGAGACGTAGCCGCGACCGCGCTCGACGGTCAGCTCCATCTCCAGCTTGCCCTTGCCGTTGAGCGTGGCGAGGACGAGGTCGGGGTTGTGCACCTCGACACCGGCCGGGGGCGCGATGTCGGCGGCGGTGACCTGACCCGGGCCCTGCTTGCGCAGGTACATCACCACGGGCTCGTCGTGCTCGGAGGAGACGACCAGCTGCTTGATGTTGAGGATCAGGTCGGTGACGTCCTCCTTGACGCCGGGCACGGTGGTGAACTCGTGCAGGACGCCGTCGATGCGGATGCTGGTGACAGCAGCGCCGGGGATCGACGACAGGAGGGTGCGGCGGAGGGAGTTGCCGAGGGTGTAGCCGAAGCCCGGCTCCAGCGGCTCGATCACGAACCGGGACCGGAACTCGTCGACGACCTCTTCGGTCAACGAGGGACGCTGAGCGATCAGCATGTGTGGATCCTTCTTTCGTGGACGCCCGCTATTTGACGTCCGACGGAAACCGCACCCGGTGAGGAGTGCGGGCACTGCAAGGGTACGGGCGGTACGGCCCGTATACGGAACGTACCGCCCGAAAAATCACTGCCCGCGTGACGCGGACGAATCAGACGCGACGACGCTTCGGCGGGCGGCAGCCGTTGTGCGGGGTCGGGGTGACGTCCTGGATGGAGCCGACCTCGAGGCCGGTCGCCTGGAGCGAACGGATGGCGGTCTCACGACCGGAACCCGGGCCCTTGACGAACACGTCGACCTTGCGCATGCCGTGCTCCTGGGCGCGACGGGCAGCCGACTCGGCGGCCATCTGCGCGGCGAACGGCGTGGACTTCCGGGAGCCCTTGAAGCCGACGTGGCCGGCGGAGGCCCAGGAGATCACGTTGCCGGACGGGTCCGTGATGGAGACGATCGTGTTGTTGAACGTGCTCTTGATGTGCGCGTGGCCGTGAGCGACGTTCTTCTTTTCCTTGCGGCGCACCTTCTTGGCAGCGCCCTGACGTCCCTTGGGGGGCATCTACTAACTCCTACGGGAGGTGGTCGGTCCTTCAGCGAAGACCGTGGACAGGTGTCCGCTGCGGACTACTTCTTGCCCGGCTTCTTCTTGCCGGCGATGGCGCGACGCGGGCCCTTGCGGGTACGCGCGTTGGTGCTGGTGCGCTGACCGCGGACGGGCAGACCGCGACGGTGACGCAGACCCTGGTAGGTACCGATCTCGACCTTGCGGCGGATGTCGGCCTGGATCTCGCGACGGAGGTCACCCTCGGTCTTGATGTTGTTGTCGACGAACTCACGGATCGCGACGAGCTGCTCCTCGGAGAGGTCGCGAACGCGGGTGTTCGGGTCGACGCCGACAGCGGCCAGCGTCTGCTGCGAAAGGGTTCGGCCGATGCCGAACACGTAGGTGAGGGCGATCTCCACGCGCTTTTCGCGCGGGATGTCAACACCGGAAACGCGTGCCATTCAATGGCTCCAGTTTGTTGTCGGAGGTCTTCCACAGGACCGTCTCCCAGCCGCCGGCCTCGCCCGCTTCGGCGATTTGGTACGGACTGGGTCCCCAGCCTCCGAGCCGGGGGTGTCGAGCCGTGGGCTCGGGTCCTGCGTATGAACGTGTGTTGCTCGCGTCGCGCGAAGTTCTGCGGAAAGTCACAGAGGGTGGATCGTGCGGGTCAGCCCTGGCGCTGCTTGTGGCGCGGGTTGTCGCAGATAACCATGACCCGGCCGTGACGGCGGATCACCCTGCACTTGTCGCAGATCTTCTTGACGCTCGGCTTGACCTTCATGGGATGTGAAGTTCTCCGGGCTCAGTGCCCCCACACCCGCATCACGGGGGAAGGGGCAAGATCTACTTGCTCACTTGTACCGGTAGACGATCCGACCACGCGTCAGGTCGTACGGAGAGAGCTCCACCACGACCCGGTCGTCAGGGAGGATACGGATGTAGTGCATACGCATCTTGCCGCTGATGTGCGCCAGGACCTGGTGGCCGTTCTGGAGCTCAACCTTGAACATGGCGTTCGGAAGAGACTCGACGACAGTGCCCTCGATCTCGATGGCACCTTGCTTCTTGGCCACGCTTCGCCCTTCGAATCGACTACCTTGATCGACTCAGCTGCGCACCCTACACACGGACCCGCGTCCATGGACGCGGGTGCAGGCATGCGGGTGCACAAGAGCCGACGAGTCAGTCTACGTCAGGGCTCCCGGAAAGACGAATCGAGAAAGTCTGCCCCACCCACGAGATCCTTAACCCGTGGGCTTGTACAAGTGCCCTCCGTCGTGATCACGGTCCACACGGGCTCGGCGCCCGGGGCGCCTCACCGGCCTCGAGCGGCTGGGCCGGCCCCGGCAGGCGGTCGCGGCGAAGGCCCGTCGTCAGGCGAGCGGGTCCGGCGCCACCGTGATCCCGTACTCGGCGAGCTTCGCCTTCCCCCCGTCCGGAGCGGTCAGCACCAGCGGACCCGCCTCCGTCAGCGCGACCGAGTGCTCCCAGTGCGAGGACCAGGTGCCGTCCGTCGTGATCACGGTCCAGTCGTCCTCCAGCACCCGCGTCTTCGCGGTGCCCAGCGCGACCATCGGCTCGATGGCGAGGCAGAAGCCCGGGACCAGCTTGGGCCCCTTGCCCCGGCGGCGGTCCACGTAGTTCAGCAGGTGCGGGTCCATGTGCATCTCGGTGCCGATGCCGTGGCCGCCGTAGTCCTCGATGATCCCGTAGCGTCCGCCGCCCGGCTTCGGCTGCCGGCGGATGTAGGTCTCGATGGCGCGGGAGACGTCGACCAGCCGGTTGCCGAGCTTCATGGCCGCGATGCCGGCCCACATCGACTCCTCGGTCACCCGGGACAGCTCGACCAGCTCCGGCGCGTGCCCCGACCCGACGAAGGCCGTGTAGGCCGCGTCGCCGTGCCAGCCGTCGATGATGGCGCCGCAGTCGATGGAGATGATGTCGCCGTCCTTGAGGACGACGTCGTCGGAGGGGATGCCGTGGACGACGACCTCGTTGGCGGAGGTGCAGATCGTCGCGGGGAAGCCGCCGTAGCCGAGGAAGTTCGGCTTCGCGTTGTGCTCCGCGAGCACCTTGCGGGCGACCTGGTCCAGATCCTTCGTCGTGGCTCCGGGTACGGCCGCCTCCCGGGTGGCCGCGTGAATGGCAGCGACCACCAGCCCCGCCTCACGCATCTTGGCGATCTGCTCGGGGGTCTTGATCTGCACCATGAGGACGACGGCCTTTCTGGACCGGAAGGAGTACGGACACCGTCAACGATACGGGGGACGGCGTCCGCACCCGCTCCCCCGTACTCACGCCCACCGCGCACACGTCGGCCGCGGCCCCCGCAGGGAACCGCGGCCGGACGGGCACGGCTACTTCTCGTGCTTGAGCGCCTCCAGCGCACGCCCGGTGACCTCGTCGACCGGGCCCGTCGCCTGGATCGTCACCACGAGGCCCTGGGCCTTGTAGTAGTCGATGATCGGCTCGGTCTGCGTGTGGTAGACCTCCAGCCGGGTGCGCACCGTCTCCTCGGAGTCGTCGCCGCGCTGGTACAGCTCGCCGCCGCAGACGTCGCAGACGCCCTCCTGCTCCGGCTTGCTGTACGTCACGTGGAAGACGTGGCTGGAGTCCTTGCGGCAGATCCGGCGCCCGGCGATCCGCTTGACCACCTCGGCCTCGGGGGCCTCCAGGTCCAGCACCGCGTCGAGCGTGATGCCCTCGGTCTCCAGCAACTCGTCCAGGGACTCGGCCTGGGAGACGTTCCTCGGGAAGCCGTCCAGCAGGAAGCCGCCCTCGGCGTCCGGCTGCTCCATGCGGTCCTTCGCCATGGCGATGGTGACCTCGTCCGGTACCAGGTTGCCCGCGTCGATGTAGGACTTCGCGAGCTTGCCCAGCTCGGTCTGCCGGCTGATGTTGGCGCGGAACAGGTCGCCGGTGGAGATGTGGGGGATGCTCAGCTTCTCGGCTAGGCGGGTGGCCTGCGTGCCTTTCCCAGCACCGGGCGGCCCGACGAGGACGATTCGCATCAGCGGAGGAACCCTTCGTAATTGCGCTGCTGGAGCTGGCTCTCGATCTGCCTCACCGTCTCGAGACCGACACCCACGATGATGAGGATGCTGGTCCCGCCGAACGGGAAGTTCTGGTTTGCCCCGAAACCGGCCAACGCCATCGTCGGCACGAGAGAGATCAGACCCAAGTACAGCGAACCCGGCCAGGTGATCCGGTTGAGTACGTAACTCAGGTACTCAGCGGTCGGTCGGCCAGCCCGGATGCCCGGGATGAAACCACCATACTTCTTCATGTTGTCGGCGACTTCTTCGGGGTTGAAGGTAATCGCCACATAGAAGAACGCGAAGAACACGATCAAGAAGAAGTACAGAATGATGTGCATCGTGGCGCCGGTGTCGGCGAGGTTCTTCGTCACCCACGTCGCCCAGCCCGAGGTGGAGCTGGAGAACTGGACGATCAGCGCCGGAATGTAGAGCAGCGACGAGGCGAAGATGACGGGGATGACACCCGCCTGGTTCACCTTGAGCGGGATGTAGGTCGACGTACCGCCGTAGGAACGACGGCCGATCATGCGCTTGGCGTACTGCACGGGAATCCGGCGCTGGGCCTGCTCGACGAAGACGACCAGGCCGACCATGACCAGACCGACGAGCATGACCGTGCCGAACTCGATCCAGCCGTCCGCCAGGCTGCCCTGCTCCTTGATGGCCCACAGGGCGGAGGGGAAGGTGGCGGCGATCGAGATGAACATCAGCATCGACATGCCGTTGCCGATGCCGCGGTCGGTGATCAGCTCACCGAGCCACATGACGGCGGCCGTGCCGGCGGTCATGGTGATGACCATGGTGATGGTCACGAACATGGACTGGTCGGGGACGATCTCGCTCGCCACCGGGCAGCCCTGGAAGAGCGCGCCACTGCGGGCGGTGGCCACCAGGCCGGTGCCCTGCAGGATGGCGAGCGCCACCGTCAGGTAACGGGTGTACTGCGTGATCTTCGCGGTACCGGCCTGGCCCTCCTTCTTCAGGGCCTCCAGCCGCGGGATCACCACGGTCAGCAGCTGCAGAATGATGCTCGCCGTGATGTACGGCATGATGCCCAGTGCGAAGACCGTGATCTGCAGCAGCGCGCCGCCGCTGAACATGTTGACCAGCCCGAACAGGCCCTGGTTCGCCTGGGCCGCGTCGATACAGGTCTGCACGTTCCGGTAGTCGACACCGGGGACCGGCACGTTCGTACCGATCCGGTACACCACGATGATACCGAGCGTGAACAGCAGTTTCTTGCGCAGGTCGGGCGTCTTGAACGCCCGGGCGAACGCGGTGAGCACGGTGCCTCCTGCGACCCCCGCGCAACCGCGTCAAGGGTGGTGGTCTTGAGGTTCGACGAATAAGTAACGGTCTACTTCCGTCCAGAGTGCCCGTGTGGGGCGCCCGGGGAAAGTGGGCAGTGCAGGCCACCTTACCGGCGAGACCACCGCCCTAGGAACGACCGACCGGGGATACCCCATATGTGGGGTATCCCCGGTCGGGATCGCTCAAGTCATCGGCACGCCTGAGTGGTTCAGACGAGCTCGGTGACGGTACCGCCGGCGGCGGTGATCTTCTCCTTCGCGGAGCCGGAGACGGCGTCGACCGTCACCTGCAGCGCCACGGAGATCTCGCCCTGGCCGAGGACCTTGACGAGGCTGTTCTTGCGAACCGCCCCCTTGGCCACCAGACCCTCGACGGTGACCTCGCCACCCTCGGGGTAGAGCGCGGCCAGCTTGTCGAGGTTCACGACCTGGAACTCGGTCTTGAACGGGTTCCTGAAGCCCTTCAGCTTCGGGAGGCGCATGTGGAGGGGCATCTGGCCACCCTCGAAGCGCTCCGGAACCTGGTAACGGGCCTTGGTGCCCTTCGTACCACGACCGGCCGTCTTACCCTTGGACGCCTCGCCACGACCCACACGGGTCTTGGCGGTCTTGGCACCCGGGGCGGGACGGAGGTTGTGGATCTTGAGCGGGTTGTTTTCCGCCATGATCAGTCGACCTCCTCGACCGTCACGAGGTGGCGGACGGTGTGCACCATGCCGCGGAACTCGGGACGATCCTCCTTGACGACCACGTCGTTGAGCCTCTTCAGGCCCAGCGAACGCAGGGTGTCGCGGTGGTTCTGCTTGCTACCGATGTAGGACTTGACCTGCGTAATCCTGAGCTGCGCCACGATTACGCACCCGCCCCGGCACGCGCACGGAGGAGAGCCGCGGGGGCGACGTCCTCGAGCGGCAGACCGCGGCGGGCCGCGACCTCCTCGGGACGCTGCAGGCCCTTGAGGGCCGCCACGGTCGCGTGCACGATGTTGATCGCGTTGTCGGAGCCGAGCGACTTCGACAGGATGTCGTGGATACCGGCGCACTCGAGCACGGCACGCACCGGACCACCGGCGATAACACCGGTACCCGGGGACGCGGGCTTGAGCAGCACGACGCCGGCAGCCTTCTCACCCTGGATCGGGTGCGGGATGGTGCCCTGGATGCGGGGGACCTTGAAGAAGTGCTTCTTGGCCTCCTCAACACCCTTGGCGATGGCGGCCGGCACCTCCTTGGCCTTGCCGTATCCGACACCCACGGTGCCGTCACCGTCGCCCACCACGACCAGCGCGGTGAAGCTGAAGCGACGACCACCCTTCACAACCTTGGCGACACGGTTGATCGCGACGACGCGCTCAACGTATGCGGTCTTCTCGGCGGCAGCTGCGCCGCCGTCACGGCCCTTCCGGTCCCGCCGCTCGCCGCCACCGGCACCGCCACCGCGGCGCTGGGGTCCAGCCATTGGAATTACCTCTCTCTGTTTCCGCTAGCTACGCGGCAGCGACAAGTCGCTGCCGCGACGGGCGGCTCTAGAACTTGAGCCCGGCTTCGCGAGCGGCGTCCGCCAGGGCGGCGATGCGCCCCGCGTACTGGTTACCACCGCGGTCGAATACGACAGCCTCGACGCCGGCGGCCTTGGCGCGCTCCGCGACCAGGGCACCGACCTGCTTGGCCTGCGAGGACTTGTCGCCCTCGCCACCGCGGATCGATGCGTCCAGCGTGGACGCCGACGCCAGGGTGTGACCCTTCAGGTCGTCGATCACCTGCGCCACGATGTGGCGGTTGGAGCGGGTCACGACCAAGCGAGGACGCTCGGCGGTACCAGAGACATTCTTGCGGATCCGGATGTGACGACGCTTGATAGCAGCACGCTTGTAGGCGTCGCCCTTGAGGATCTTCTGCCCGTATGCCATGGCTTACTTACCCGCCTTTCCGACCTTGCGCCGGATGACTTCGCCCTCGTACTTGACGCCCTTGGCCTTGTACGGGTCGGGCTTGCGCAGCTTGCGGATGTTCGCCGCAACCTCGCCGACCTTCTGCTTGTCGATGCCCTCGACCGAGAAACGGGTCGGGGACTCCACCTTGAAGGTGATGCCCTCGGGGGCCTCGACCAGAATCGAGTGGCTGTAACCGAGAGAGAACTCCAGGTTCGAACCCTTGGCGAGCACGCGGTAACCGACACCGCTGATCTCGAGCTTCTTCACGTAACCCTGGGTCACGCCGGTGATCATGTTCGCCACCAGCGTGCGGGACAGGCCGTGGAGGGCCTTGTTCTGACGCTCGTCGTTGGGGCGGGTGACGCTCAGCACGCCGTCCTCGCCCTTGGCGATCTCGATCGGCGCCACGACGGTGTGGGTCAGCGTGCCCTTCGGGCCCTTGACCGCGACCGTACGGCCGTCGATGGTGACGTCCACGCCGGCGGGAACCGCGATGGGGAGCTTGCCGATGCGCGACATAGCTGTTTCCTCCGTTCCCTTCTGCTACCAGACGTAGGCGAGGACTTCCCCACCCACGCCCTTCTTGCCGGCCTGCTTGTCGGTGAGGAGCCCGTGCGACGTGGAGATGATCGCCACGCCGAGGCCGCCCAGCACCTTCGGCAGGGAGGTGGACTTCGCGTACACCCGGAGACCGGGCTTGGAGATCCGCTTGATGCCCGCGATGGAGCGCTCACGGTTGGGGCCGAACTTCAGCTCCAGGACGAGGTTCTTGCCGACCTCGGCGTCCTCGACCTTCCAGCCCGTGATGAAGCCCTCCTGCTGGAGGATCTCCGCGATGTGAGACTTGATCTTGGATGCCGGCATCGTCACGGAGTCGTGGTACGCCGAGTTCGCGTTCCGCAGACGAGTCAGCATGTCTGCGATCGGATCAGTCATGGTCATGAATTGGCCTTCGGCCTCTCTCGCCGTGGTTTCCTGGTGCGCCATCCCTCTCCCCGATCCGAGACGGGACGGGTGCGGCGCGGTGGACCTACGGCGTAGTAAGCAAACATTAGCGGGCAAGCCCGCGTGCGTCCGGGCACGGCAGGTGCCCAACCCCACTAGCCTAAGCCATGCGGAGCGGGCCTCCTGCCGTTCCCCTTGCTTACCGAGAGCCCTGGGAGTCCGGAACTACCGGATTACCAGGAGCTCTTGGTCACGCCCGGCAGCTCGCCACGGTGAGCCATCTCACGAAGGCACACGCGGCACAGGCCGAACTTGCGGTACACGGAGTGCGGACGACCGCAGCGCTGGCAACGGGTGTAGCCGCGCACTCCGAACTTGGGCTTGCGAGCAGCCTTCGCGATGAGAGCCTTCTTCGCCATCTCGCTCACGCCTCCTTGAACGGGAAGCCGAGGTGACGGAGAAGGGCACGGCCCTCTTCGTCGTTGGTCGCCGTGGTGACCACGGTGATGTCCATACCCCGGACACGGTCGATCTTGTCCTGATCGATCTCGTGGAACATGACCTGTTCCGTGAGACCGAAGGTGTAGTTGCCACGGCCGTCGAACTGCTTGGGGGACAGACCACGGAAGTCGCGGATGCGCGGCAGCGCGAGCGACAGGGTGCGGTCCAGGAACTCCCACATGCGGTCGCCACGGAGGGTGACGTGGGCACCGATCGGCTGGCCCTCACGCAGCTTGAACTGCGCGATGGACTTGCGGGCCTTGGTGACGGCCGGCTTCTGACCGGTGATCGTGGTGAGGTCGCGCACGGCGCCGTCCATCAACTTGGAGTCGCGGGCGGCGTCGCCCACACCCATGTTGACCACGATCTTGACGAGGCCGGGAACCTGCATGACGTTCTCGTAGGAGAACTGCTCACGCAGCTTGCCCGCGATCTCCTCGCGGTACTTCGTCTTCAGACGCGGAGTGGTGGTGGTCGTCATCAGATGTCCTCACCCGTCCGCTTGGCAACGCGGATCTTGTTGCCTTCGTCGTCGAAGCGGTAGCCGACGCGGGTGACGACCTTCTGGCCGTCCTTCTCCACGACGAGCTGAACGTTGCTGACGTGGACCGGGGCCTCGGTGGTCACGATCCCGCCGGCCTGCGAACCGCGGGCGGTCGGGGCGGCCTTGGTGTGCTTCTTGACCCGGTTGACGCCTTCGACCAGGACGCGGTCCTCGCGCGGGTAAGCGGCAATGACCTTGCCCTGCTTGCCCTTGTCCTTGCCGGTGACGACCTGGACCAGGTCACCCTTCTTGATCTTCATGCTCACAGCACCTCCGGCGCGAGGGAGATGATCTTCATGAACTTCTTCTCGCGCAGCTCTCGGCCGACCGGGCCGAAGATACGGGTGCCACGAGGGTCGCCGTCGTTCTTCAGAATGACGGCGGCGTTCTCGTCGAAGCGGATGTACGAGCCGTCCGGACGGCGGCGCTCCTTGACGGTGCGAACGATGACCGCCTTGATGACGTCACCCTTCTTCACGTTGCCACCGGGGATCGCGTCCTTGACGGTGGCGACGATGACGTCACCGATGCCCGCGTAGCGGCGACCGGAGCCACCGAGCACACGGATGCAAAGGATTTCCTTCGCCCCCGTGTTGTCGGCGACGCGCAGTCGCGACTCCTGCTGGATCACGTCTATCTCCTGATTGTCTGCCGGTTCCCCGGGGTCCGGTCACCTGGACCGGACCCCGGAGCCTGGCGGAACTGTCCTGCGAGGGGTGCCTCGCAGGAACGTACTTTTGGAATTCCCTTGCGGGAATTGCCTACTTGGCCTTCTCGAGGACCTCGACGATGCGCCAGTGCTTGGTCGCGGACATCGGCCGGGTCTCCATCAGGAGGACGCGGTCGCCGACGCCGGCCGAGTTCTGCTCGTCGTGGGCCTTGAGCTTGCTCGTGCTACGGATGACCTTGCCGTACAGCGCGTGCTTCTTGCGGTCCTCGACGGCGACGACGACGGTCTTGTCCATCTTGTCGCTGACGACGATGCCCTCACGGGTCTTGCGGAAGCCCCGCTGGTCGTTCTCAGTCACGTTGTTCTCGCTCATCAGGCGCTCTCCACCGTCTCGATGCCCAGCTCACGCTCGCGCATCAGGGTGTAGATCCGCGCGATGTCCTTGCGGACCGCCTTGAGACGGCCGTGGTTCTCGAGCTGTCCGGTCGCCGCCTGGAAGCGGAGATTGAACAGTTCTTCCTTGGACTCGCGAAGCTTCGCAAGAAGCTCCTCGTTGTCCAGTTCGCGCAGCTCGGACGCCTTGGTACCGGCCGACATCACGCTTCACCTGCCTCGCGCTTGACGATCCGGCACTTCATCGGCAGCTTGTGGGCCGCACGAGTCAGCGCCTCACGGGCGATCTTCTCGTTGGGGTAGGACAGCTCGAACATGACCCGGCCCGGGTGCACGTTCGCGATCCACCACTCGGGGGAACCCTTACCGGAACCCATGCGGGTCTCGGCAGGCTTCTTCGTCAGCGGGCGGTCCGGGTAGATGTTGATCCAGACCTTGCCGCCACGCTTGATGTGGCGGGTCATCGCGATACGGGCCGCCTCGATCTGGCGGTTGGTCACGTACGCCGGCGTGAGGGCCTGAATGCCGTACTCGCCGAACGCGACCGTCGTACCGCCCTTGGCCTGACCACGGCGCTTCGGGTGGTGCTGCTTGCGGTGCTTGACCCTACGGGGGATCAGCATGTCGGTCAGGCCTCCGTTCCGGTGCTCTCAGCCGGAGCGGCGGCGGGAGCCTCGGCCTTGGGGGCCTCGGCAGCCGGAGCCTGCTGCGGCTTGCGACCGCGCCCGCCACGCTCGCCACCGCGGCCACCGCGGCCGGCCGGGCGGTCGGCACCGCCACGGGCCGGACGGTTGCCGGCGCGGGCAGCGGCGTTCTCGGCGCGGACCTCGGCGATGTTCTTGACGTCGCCCTTGTAGATCCAGACCTTCACACCGATGCGGCCGAAGGTCGTCTTGGCCTCGAAGAAGCCGTAGTCCACGTTCGCGCGGAGCGTGTGCAGGGGCACACGGCCCTCGCGGTAGAACTCCGAGCGGGACATCTCGGCGCCGCCGAGACGGCCACCGCACTGGATCTTGATGCCCTTGGCGCCCGCCTTCATCGCCGACTGCATGCTCTTGCGCATGGCGCGGCGGAAGGAGACGCGGGAGGAGAGCTGCTCGGCGACGGCCTGCGCCACGAGCTGAGCGTCCGTCTCGGGGTTCTTGACCTCGAGGATGTTCAGCTGGACCTGCTTGCCCGTGAGCTTCTCGAGGTCGCCGCGGATACGGTCGGCCTCGGCGCCACGGCGGCCGATGACGATGCCCGGACGCGCGGTGTGGATGTCCACACGCACACGGTCACGGGTGCGCTCGATCTCCACCTTCGAGATACCGGCGCGCTCCATGCCGGACGTCATCATCCGACGGATGGCGACGTCTTCCTTGACGTAGTCCTTGTACAGCTTGTCGGCGTACCAACGCGACTTGAAGTCGGTGGTGATGCCGAGCCGGAACCCATGCGGGTTTACCTTCTGGCCCATTACCGGGTTCCTTCCTTGCTGCTGACGACCACGGTGATGTGGCTGGTCCGCTTGCGGATCCGGTAGGCGCGGCCCTGGGCGCGCGGCCGGAACCGCTTCAGGGTCGGACCCTCGTCGACGTACGCCTCGGAGATGAAGAGGCTGTCGGCGTCGGTGTGGTCGTAGTTGTGCGCGGCGTTGGCAATGGCGCTGTCCAGCACCTTGCCGACCGGCACGCTCGCGGCCTGCGGGGCGAAACGCAGGACCGCCTGAGCCTCCGTGGCGTCCATGCCACGGATGAGGTCCACCACGCGGCGGGCCTTCATGGGCGTGACGCGGATGTACCGCGCCTGGGCCCTGGCTTCCATGGTTGTCCTTCCAGTGTCTGTCATGGTCATTCCACCCCGCCTTTAGCGGCGCTTCGACTTCCGGTCGTCCTTGACGTGACCCCGGAAGGTGCGCGTCGGCGAGAACTCGCCGAGCTTGTGGCCGACCATCGACTCGGTGACGAACACCGGAATGTGGGTCTTGCCGTTGTGCACCGCGATCGTGTGGCCGAGCATGGCCGGGACGATCATCGAGCGACGGGACCAGGTCTTGATGACGTTCTTGGTGCCAGCTTCGTTCTGGACGTCCACCTTCTTGATCAGGTGGTCGTCGACGAAGGGCCCCTTCTTGAGACTCCGCGGCATCTAAACCCGCTCCTAGCGCTTCTTGTTCGTCTTGCGGCGGCGGACGATGTACTTGTTCGACGCCTTCTTGGGCGAACGAGTACGGCCTTCCTTCTGACCCCACGGGGACACCGGGTGGCGACCACCGGAGGTACGGCCCTCACCACCACCGTGCGGGTGGTCCACCGGGTTCATGACCACACCACGCACGGTCGGGCGAACGCCCAGCCAGCGCTTGCGCCCGGCCTTGCCCCAGTTGATGTTGCTCTGCTCGGCGTTGCCGACCTCGCCGACGGTGGCGCGGCAGCGGACGTCGACCAGGCGGATCTCACCGGAGGGCATGCGCAGGTGGGCCATGGTGCCCTCCTTCGCGAGCAGCTGCACCGAGGCGCCGGCGGAGCGGGCGAACTTGGCGCCGCCGCCGGGACGCAGCTCGATGGCGTGCAGCGTGGTACCGACCGGGATGTTGCGCAGGGCGAGGTTGTTGCCCGGCTTGATGTCGGCCCCGGGACCGTTCTCCACGCGGTCGCCCTGCTGCAGGTTGCGCGGGGCGAGGATGTAGCGCTTCTCGCCGTCCGCGTAGTGCAGCAGCGCGATGCGCGCGGTGCGGTTGGGGTCGTACTCGATGTGCGCGACCTTCGCCGGCACGCCGTCCTTGTCGTGACGACGGAAGTCGATCACGCGGTAGGCGCGCTTGTGTCCGCCACCCTGGTGGCGAACGGTCACACGACCTGAGTTGTTACGGCCGCCCTTGCTGTGCAGGGGGCGGACCAGCGACTTCTCCGGCGTGGACCGCGTGACCTCGACGAAGTCGGCGACGCTGGAGCCACGACGGCCCGGCGTAGTCGGCTTGTACTTGCGGATTCCCATTTCTCAGTCCTCGTCCGATTCCGGACGATCCGGACCTCCGTCAGGAGGTCGGACCGCCGAAGATGTCGATACGGTCGCCCTCGGCAAGGGTCACGATCGCGCGCTTGGTACCCGCGCGCTGGCCGAAGCCGGTGCGGGTGCGCTTGCGCTTGCCCTGGCGGTTGATCGTGTTGACCCCGGTGACCTTGACCGAGAAGACCGCCTGCACGGCCTCCTTGATCTCCGTCTTGTTGGAGCCCGGAGCGACGATGAACGTGTACTTGTTCTCGTCGATGAGCGCGTAGCTCTTCTCCGACACGACCGGCTTGACCAGGACGTCACGGGGGTCCGTGTACGCCTTGCTCGCCGGGGTGACGACGGTGTTCTTGCCCTCGGTGGCGTGGCGGCGCGCCTTGGCGACGCGCGCGGCCTTGGCCTTCTTCGCCGCCTTGGAGGCGATGGAGGGGTGACGGACTGCCATCAGACCTCGGTCCCTTCGTTGTCGTTGGCCTTGTTCGGGCCGGCGACGAAGGACTCGAAAGCGGCCTTGGTGAAGACCACGTCGTCCGAGACGAGAACGTCGTACGTGTTCAGCTGGCCCGGCTCCAGGATGTGGACCTGGGGCAGGTTGCGGGCGGAGAGCCACGCGGCCTCGTCGGCGCGGTCGACGACCAGGAGCAGGTTCTTGCGCTCCGAGATCTTGCCGAACAGCGTCCGAGCGGCCTTCGTGGAGGGGTTCTCGCCCTCGATCACGCCGGTGACGACGTGAATGCGGTCGTGGCGGGCCCGGTCGGTGAGGGCGTGGCGCAGGGCCGCGGCCTTCATCTTCTTCGGGGTCCGCTGCGAGTAGTCGCGCGGCTGCGGGCCGTGGACGACGCCACCGCCGGCGAACTGCGGCGCACGGGTCGAGCCCTGACGGGCGCGGCCGGTGCCCTTCTGGCGGTACGGCTTCCTGCCGCCACCACGGACTTCACCACGACGCTTGGTCTTGTGCGTGCCCTGGCGGGCAGCGGCGTTCTGCGCGACGACGACCTGGTGGATCAGCGGAATGCTGATCTTCTCCACGCCGAAGATCTCCGCGGGGAGCTCGACGCTTCCGGTCTTCTCGCCGGCAGGCGAAAGGATGTCAACAGTGCTCATCGGTTACCTCAGGCCCCCTTGGCCGCGGTGCGGACCAGGACGAGGCCGCCGTTCGGACCGGGAACCGCGCCCTTGATGAGCAGCAGACCCTTCTCCGCGTCAACGGCGTGGACGGTCAGGTTCTGGGTGGTGACCCGCTCGTTGCCCATGCGGCCGGCCATGCGGAGGCCCTTGAACACGCGGCCCGGGGTGGCGCAGCCACCGATGGAGCCGGGAGAGCGGTGCTTGCGCTGGGTGCCGTGTCCGGCGCCGAGGCCCTTGAAGTTGTGACGCTTCATGACACCGGCGAAGCCCTTGCCCTTGCTCTTGCCGGTCACGTCGACCTTGATGCCGGCCTCGAAGACCTCGGCGGTGACTTCCTGACCGAGCGTGTACTCGGCGGCGTCGGCCGTGCGGATCTCGACGAGGTGGCGGCGGGGGGTGACGTCGGCCTTGGCGAAGTGACCCTTGAGGGGCTTGTTCACCTTGCGCGGGTCGATCTCGCCGAAGGCGATCTGGACGGACTCGTAGCCGTCGACATCGTTCGTGCGGACCTGGGTGACGACATTGGGCCCGGCCTTGACGACGGTGACGGGAACAACACGGTTGTTCGCGTCCCACACCTGCGTCATGCCGAGCTTCTCGCCCAGGATGCCCTTGATCTGCTTCGTCATCTCTTCAGATCACCGGCCTCAGAGCTTGATCTCGATGTCGACACCGGCCGGGAGGTCGAGTCGCATCAGAGAGTCAACGGTCTTGGGGGTCGGGTCGAGGATGTCGATCAGGCGCTTGTGCGTGCGCATCTCGAAGTGCTCGCGCGCGTCCTTGTACTTGTGCGGCGACTTGATGACGCAGTACACGTTCTTCTCAGTGGGCAGCGGCACCGGGCCCGCGACCGACGCACCAGTACGCGTCACCGTCTCGACGATCTTCTTCGCCGAGGAATCGATGACCTCGTGGTCGTAGGCCTTGAGCCGGATGCGGATCTTCTGTCCCGCCATGGCTGCTTCGTAGTCCTGTCTCTAGTAACGCTCCGGAACCCGGTGGTGTCCCGCTCTGTCACTCACCCTCTCCCCTCCGACCCACGCGGTCGGGCGTGTCGCGCTCCCGCTGAACATGAATGTCCCTTGTCGGAACTTCCCTGCGTGGGAGTGCGGGCCCTTCCGGAACCGCGGGCGGGGGCGAGAGGCCCACCGGGTGCCTGGCCGGCACCCCGCTGACGCTTCCCGGAAGATTCCCGTACGTCCGCCCCTACATCTCTCGATGTATTGCGTAGGGCGACGAGTACTGTGGGACTCGCTTCCGGTCCCCCCGGCGGGAGGCGCGCAGCATCGGCACTCGACCGAGCAACCCCGCTAGTCTGCCACAGGGAACGGGGGACTGGCCAATCGGGCCGAGGAGAATACCCCGGGAGTGACGCAGGACAAACACTGCTCACCCGGGAGTCGGCGTGCCCCGGCCTACGCGGCCATGTTCCTCCCCGGCGCCCCCGCGGTGATCTCCGGCTCCGGATCGGCGGAGGGCAAGAAGGTCCTGGGTGCGGCGGAGTACGACTACGAGGACGCGCGGGGCCACCGCGTCGAGGGCGCCGACTTCCCGTGCGCCGTACGTCGTGTTGATCCTTGCGGCGATCGGCGGCCCCGCGCCGATCAGCCCCGTCCCGTGCTCGCGGGTGAGGCTCAGCACGGCGCGCGCGAGTTCCTCATCGTGCTTGCCCCGCTGATCGGTCTGGAGCAGCCGTGTCCCGTCCTCGGTCAGGGCTCCCGCGAATCGCAGCGCCGGGACCGGACTCCACCGCCACGCCCGGCCCAGGTCCTGGAGCGGAGCGACGTTCGCAAAGCCGGCGAGGACGGCTTTCACGTCCGTGATTCCTTCAGCGCCTCCCAGGGCCGGGCCGTCAGTCACTCAGGTCGTGTCTCAAAGTCGGCTTCCCTTCCGCATGGCCAACGGCCTTGCCCGGCCGCCCGGGCAAGGCCGTTGGCCCTGAAATCGTTTCGTCCGTGCTCGCCTCGTTCGGTACGGTCGCGGGATGGGTTTCACTGCGGGGAGCCCATGAGGTTCACGTGTGGCCTCCCCGGCACTTCCCGGGCTGAGAGCAGGTTTCGTCCTCGTCCCGCTCGATGTCGAGCACAGGCTGCGCGAAGTCCGGGGCCGGATGCGCCGCACGCGTCCGGTCGACCTGATCGGTCGGCTCGCTCGACACCCCGGGAAAAACGATCACTCGCGGCTCCCGTCCCACACACCGGGGAGGGCCATCCCCTTCGGCCCGTCAGTCCGTGAAGCGGAACGTCGACGTGATCGCGTCGAAGATGTCGAAGAAGGAGTCCGCGAGGTCGAGGACCTGGCTGCTGCCGGCCACCAGGGCGACCTTGCCCTCCTGGCCCGGGACCGGGATGAAGGTCTGGGTGAGTACCGCGCGGATGGTGCGGTGGAGTTCGTCACCGGGGACGGGGATGTCCTCGATGCCGTACGTCCGGGCCGCCGGGCCCACGCCCGGGATGTCGACGGTGGTCACCTTGCGCCAGGAGTCGCCCGGCTTCTTGGCTTCCTTGACGGCGAGTCGGGCGGCTATGGCGGCCGGGTCGGTGGGGAGCGGGTCGCCCCCGCCCGTGCGGCCGCCGACCAGGGACACCGTCACCGAGCCGGTGATCGGGGTGTCCCCGCCGAAGCTCTCCGCCATGCAACCGCAGTACAGCGCGCCCGACTTCCAGGCGTCTGCCGCCGCTTTCCGCAGGAACGTGGTGTACGTGTCCCGGTGCGGTTCCAACTCCGGGTGCCGGCGCAGGCGTTCGGTCACCATCCGGTGGATCGAGTCGTCCCGGGACTCGGGCCGGACGTCGAACTCCCACCACGACTCCGGCACCTTGATCCGGAAACCGCCGCGCTCGACGGTCAGCGCCTCCATGTAGCGGGCCATGTCGCCGCACTCCCCCGTTCACGGTTCGATTGTCTGCGGCGACATCGTCCCACTGTTCGACGCGCGTGCGCGTTCAGTCCCGCTTGGCGACGGTGAGGAGTACGGCCGCGTCCTCCAGGGCCTCCAGGGCGTGCCGGGCCGGCGGGATGACGATCAGGTCGCCGGTCCGGCCCTCCCACGACGTCTCCCCGCTGGTGAGGCGGACCCGGCCGCGCAGCACCAGCAGGGTCGCCTCGCCGGGGTTCTCGTGCTCGGCGAGGGAGGTGCCGGCGGTCAGGGCCAGGAGGGTCTGGCGCAGGGTGTGTTCGTGGCCGCCGTGGACCGTGCTCGCGCTGCGGCCGGTGGAGGCGGCGGCAGCGCGTTCCAGGTGCTCGCGGGCGAGTGCGTCGAGGGAGAGCTTCTGCATGGGTCCGAGTCTTCACGGCCGGGTCGTGCGGGCGCCAGGGCCATGTGGGGCAGTCCCCCGGTCCGGGCGGGGAAGGGCAGAGGCCCTTCCC